>DASPZC010000094.1:0-6235 GCA_035636455.1 Xanthobacteraceae bacterium | reverse complement strand
GGATTGCAAGTTGTATGCCCCGGAGTGCGCGTCACGGCACCGTGGTGAAGCTCATTCGTCCGGCCGGCTGCAGCGTCTTGGCATCGAAGGTGCGGATCTCCAGCGTGCCGTCGACCTCGATGGTGATGACGATGCGGTTCTCCGCGACGCCGGTCTGCACCACCTTGGCGCCGCGCGGCAGGCTCAAGGTCATGTCGACCGGGGTCTCCGCGGGCGCCGGCGCAGCAGCGGGCGGCGTGACCGGCGCCACGCTTCCCTCGGAACGGAAAACGCGATAGCCGATGACGCCGAGCACCGCCGCGACGGCGATGAACATGAAGAGATTGGAGACCAGCATCAGCCGCCGGATCTTGCTCAAATAGCGCGCCGCATCCGGATCGGGCGGCTTCTCGACCTCCGGCGGCAGCGAGGGCAGCGCGGCCTGCTCGGGCGGCGGCGGTGGCTGCGGAGTTGGCTCGATGGCCGGCAAGGACGGCGCCGCTTCGTCGATCGGCGGCAATGGCGGCGGTGTTTGATCGGCCGGCGGCGGCAGTGGCGCGGCTTCCTTGCTCGGGTCGTCGGGAGGCGCGCTTTGCAAAACCTTCGGCTCCGCCGCGGGCTCGATCGGCGGGGGCGGTTCGGGCGTGAGATCGACGGGCGGCGGTTGCGGTTCGGGCGCCGGCTCAACGGATGGCGGCGGCGGCGCGCCTGCCTCGGCCGGCTCGGGCGGCGTGCGTGGCGCCGCCTGGAGAACGCGCTCGACCAGGCGCGCGCGCGGCTCGGCCGTCGCATCGCCCGGCGAGACCGGCTTGCCGAGTGGCCGCGCCAGGAGTTCGGAGAGCCGGGTCGAGGCATCGAACGGACGGCTCTCGCGCGGGCCCGGCTTGGCGGCGGGGCGGTCGACGTGATCGTCCGAGGTCGAATCGTTCATGGCCGAACCGGATCGTAGCGAAACCGTGCAGGTCGCCGCCGCCGAGGCGGGCGAGCGGCTCGACCGCGTGCTCGCCACCCATGTGGCCGGCCTGTCGCGCTCGCGCCTCAAGGCCCTGGTGCAGGCCGGCCGGGTCGCGATGTCCGGCCGCACGATCCGCGATCCCGGTCATCGCGTCAACGCGGGCGACCTCATCACGCTCGAGGTCCCGCCGCCCGAGCCCGCCGCGCCGCGCCCGGAGGCGATCCCGCTGGCGATCCTGCACGAGGACGCGCAGGTGATCGTGATCGACAAGCCGGCCGGGCTCGTCGTGCATCCGGCCGCCGGCAACTGGACCGGCACGCTCGTCAACGCGCTGATCGCCCACTGCGGCGAGAGTCTTTCCGGCATCGGCGGCGTGCGCCGGCCCGGCATCGTGCACCGACTCGACAAGGACACCAGCGGCCTCATGGTGGTGGCGAAGACCGACCGCGCCCACCGCGCGCTCGCCAAGCAGTTCGCCGACCACGGCCGCAGCGGCCCGCTCACGCGCGGCTATCTCGCCTTTGCGTGGGGCGTGCCGGACCGGCGGCGCGGGACGATCGACAAGCCGATCGACCGCCACCCGCACGCGCGCGAGCGCATGGCGGTGCGGCCGCGCGGCCGCGCGGCGGTGACCCACTGGGAGATCGTCGAGACTTTTGCGGGGAACGACGGCAAGCCGGTCGCGAGCCTCATCGCCTGCCGGCTGGAGACCGGCCGTACCCACCAGATCCGCGTCCACCTCGCCGCGATCGGGCACCCGTTGCTGGGCGATCGGGTCTACGGACCGGGGTTCAAGACCAAGGCGGCCCTGCTCGCTCCGGCCGCCCGGGAGGCCCTCGCCCACCTTGACCGGCAGGCGCTGCATGCCCATTTATTGGGCTTCGAACATCCCACGACCGGCCAATTTCTGGAGTTCCGCTCGGAACTGCCGGACGATCTCTCACGTTTACGCCATAGGTTGGGTCAGCCCGGGCCGCGAAACACGGCCGGGAACCTTGAATAAGTGAAGATTATTCAAAGACTTAACGACGCCGCGCGGGCGCGGCGGGCGCTCACGTGGACTTGACAGGGCTTGTGTTTGGCTCAATGCCCCTGTCGGTGTATGGTGCACCTGCGATCGTTCGTGTTCGCGGTCGCAGCATGCGGATCGTCGGCTCGGGGAGCGACGGACGCAATCGCCTGCCGGAACCCGGGGGCATAACTTGGAGAGGGCGCTGTCATGGCCCACGCCGCAACTTTGCCGATCCTGACGGCTGAATCAGGACTTACCCGCTATCTCGAGGAAATCCGGCGGTTCCCCATGTTGGAACCGCAGGAGGAATACATGCTGGCCAAGCGCTGGCGCGAGCACGGCGACCGCGACGCGGCGCATCGGCTCGTCACCAGCCATTTGCGCCTAGTCGCCAAGATCGCCATGGGCTACCGCGGCTACGGCCTGCCGATCGCCGAAGTGATCTCCGAAGGCAACGTCGGGCTGATGCAGGCGGTCAAGCGCTTCGAGCCGGAGAAGGGCTTTCGCCTGGCCACCTACGCCATGTGGTGGATCAAGGCGTCGATCCAGGAATACATCCTGCGCTCCTGGTCGCTGGTGAAGATGGGCACCACCGCCAACCAGAAGAAGCTGTTCTTCAACCTGCGCAAGGCCAAGAGCCGCATCTCGGCGCTCGAGGAAGGCGACATGCGCCCGGATCAGGTCAAGCTGATCGCCAAGCGCCTCGGCGTCACCGAGCAGGACGTGATCGACATGAACCGCCGGCTCGGCGGCGACGCCTCGCTCAACGCGCCGATCCGCGACGACGGCGATTCCGGCGAGTGGCAGGACTGGCTGGTCGACGAGGCGCCGAGCCAGGAACGCGTCATGGCCGAAAACGAGGAGCTCGACAACCGGCGCAAGGCGCTCGGCGAAGCCCTCACCGTGCTCAACGACCGCGAGCGGCGCATTTTCGAGGCGCGGCGGCTGGCGGAGGATCCGATCACGCTGGAGGAGCTGGCCGACGAGTTCGGCGTCTCGCGCGAGCGGGTGCGCCAGATCGAGGTGCGCGCCTTCGAGAAGGTGCAGAGCGCGGTCAAACACCGCGTCGCCGCCATGGAGCGCCCGGAGGCCATGGCGATCCAGTAATCAGTGATCAGTAATCAGATCGGTGGTTATCCGCTGTCTGATTACTGACTACTGTCATCTGATTACAGGAATCGCGTCGGCCACATGATGGTGCGCCACATGTGGGCGGACGGGCTGCTGTCGAAGCCGAGTCCTTCCTTCGGCTGCTTGAAATGGCGGCCGATGATGTCGGTGAACTCGTCGAGCTCGACCTTGGCGTCGGGGTCGAACGAATAGAGGTCGTTCACGCAGATCATGCGCGCGCTCATGTACCATTTGTGGTTCCGCGCGCGCTTGTACTCCTCCTCGATATAGGGCTCGGGCCGGTAGTCCGGGCCGAAATATTTCAGGTACATGTCCGGATAGGCGTAGCCGACCGAGTCGTCGGGAAAGAAGCGCAGCGCCTGGTGCATGCGCACCGCCCAGCTCACCTCCTCGTCCACGTAAGGCTCGATCAGCTGCGCGCCCCAATAGCCGTGGTCGCAGCGGATGAAGCTCGCGACCCCGATGTCGTGCAGCAGGCAGGCGAGGACGACCTTCTCGCTCATCCCGTTCTTGAGCGCGTGCTTGGCGCTCTGCAGCAGATGGGCGGTGGTCGCGAACCGGCACTTGAAGAAATCGATCAGGGTCGGCTTGTCGGGCATTTGCGGCAGCCGCGGGTCCGCGCCCATCAGCATGTACTTGCCCGGATATTTCTTCTGCAGCGCCGGGCCGCTCTCCATCGCGACCTTGCCGTCGGCGAGATTGAACAGCACCGATTTGGTCACGATGCGCTCGAGGTCGCGCATCATCTGCTCTTCGAGTTCGTCCGCGCGTTCGGACAACGTCATGGTGGTAGCGGCTTGCGGTCCCATCGGGTGCTCCCGGCTCGGCTTTCGGTTTGCACGCACGTTATTGCAAGGCGCCTCGTTGTCAACGCGACGCTCGACTTCGCATTGCAGCTATGAAAGGCTGCGTCCTCGCACGCCTGATCGGGGACGGGATGACATTTCGTTTCGCATGCAGCCTGGCCGCCGCTGCGGCGGCGGGCTTGGCGCTGGCCGCATTCTCGCCCGCGGCCGCGCAGGAACCCAGAGTAGCCCCCGCGCCTCGGGCGGTGGTGCCCCCGGCAGCGGCCAAGGCGTCGAAGCCCGCAATGCCGGCCGCCGCCAAGCCGAAGCCTGCCGCCGCGGCGTCGGTCCAGCCCGACACGCCGTCCTATTCGGCCAGCATCGACAGCGTGATCACCGTGCACGCCGACCGCACCGCCGAATCGACGAGCACCCGCCGCCTCAAGGTGCTGGGCGAGGCGGCGCTGCAATCGGTCGGCCAGCAGAGCTACTCATACATCGAAGGCATGCAGGACCTGCAGATCCTCGAGGCCTACACGGAAAAGGCCAATGGCCAGCGGATCGACGTCGATCCGGCGACCGTGATCACGCGCGACGAGGCGTCCGGCCTCGCCGCCGTCTATCTGCGCGACGCCAAGACGCGCACCGTCATCTTTCCCGATCTCGCGGTCGACGACTCGATCGTGCTGGTGACGCGCACGCGGACTCTCAGCGGCGTGTTCCCCGGCCACTACACCTATCAGTACGTCTTCGCCCGCCAGATCGCCTTCGCCGATTCCAGGATCGAGGTGGTCGCCCCGAAGGAGTTGCCGCTCAACGTGGCGGCGCTCGGCAGCGGCATCGAGCACCGGCGCAGCGAAGACGCAGACCTGGTGCGCCACGTGCTGACCTATCGGGCGACGCCGCGGTCGGCCGAGGAGCCGGGCGCCACCTCGGCGCTCGACCGCGACCCGCGCGTCTTCGTCTCGACCTTCAGGAATTACGCGGAGCTCGGCGAGGCCTATTGGGCGCAGGCGGCCAAGCGCGTCACCGCCGCCCCGGAGATCCGCGCGCTCGCCGACGAGATCACCGCCGGCATCGCCGACCGGCGCGCCCAGGCCGAGGCGATCGACCGCTGGGTCAAGCGCAACATCCGCTACGTCGCGATCTATCTGGGCGCCGGCCGGGTGGTGCCCAACGACGCGGCGAGCGTGCTCAAGAACAAGTACGGCGACTGCAAGGATCAGGTGACTTTCATGAGCGCGCTGCTCGCCGCCAAAGGCATCGCGAGCGAGCAGGTGCTGGTCAACAGCGGCAACGCCTATGCGCTCGACGAGCCGGCGACGCTCGCCTCGCTCAACCACGTGATGCTCTATCTGCCCGAGTTCGGGGTCTACGACGACCCGACCGCCTCCTTCAGCGCGTTCGGCGTGCTCGGCGGCGAGTACGACAAGCCGGCGGTGCATGTGTCGGCGGCCGGCGCGCGCATGAGCCGTACGCCCGCGATGCGGAGCGAGGATCATACGAGCATCAGCCAGACCAGGGTGACGATCGCCGCCAACGGCACCGTCTCGGGCGAGACGAAGCAGATATCGACCGGCCTGTTTGCCGGGGTGTCGCGCACGATCGCGGCGGCGATCCAGAACAACGGCGCCGAGACCGTGGCGGAACGGCAGCTGCAGTCGTTCGGCACGCCCGGGAAGGGACGCTACGACGTCGAATCGCCGAGCAATTTCGCCGAGCCCTACGTGGTCAAAGGCCGGTTCACGCTCAACGACCGCATCACCATGCCGTCGACCGCGCGCCGGCCGCTGCCGATCGGCATCCCCATTCTCGGCCGCCCCGGCGAATTCCTGTTCGGTTCGCGCGTCCAGGGCCGGTCGACGCCGTTCAGCTGCTATGCCGGACGCCAGGTCGAGGAACTCGAGGTCACGTTTCCGGAAGGCATGCCGCTGCACAATTCGCTGCAGGACCGCAGGATCGACAACCGGCTGTTCACCTACAAATCCGAGTCGCGCTTTGCCGGGCGGACGCTCAGGATCCGACACGAGTTCGTGTCGCGGGTGCCGGGCCAGGTCTGCCCGCCGGAGACCGAGACGCAGATCGGCCGCCAGCTCACCGAGGTCCGCGCCAGCGTGCTCAGCCGGCCCGTGATCTCGCCCTCCGTCGTCCCCGCCGCGCAGAAGAAACCGCCGGACTCCGGCCTCGGCTCCTTCTTCCGCCGGAATTGATGTCTATTTGTTTGATCAATATGCCGCTCTACCAGCCGTAATCCCTCCCCTGAAAGCGGCGGGTCAGGTGAGGGATGTGCTCACACCAACTCAGGCCACGGCACGATGGTCGACTTCACCGTCTTCATCGCCATGGCGTCGGCGACCGCGCGGGAAATGCCGT
>DASPZC010000093.1:0-9708 GCA_035636455.1 Xanthobacteraceae bacterium | reverse complement strand
CCACCGGACGAGTTGTTAACCTCTCCCCGCTTGCGGGGAGAGGTCGACGCGCGAAGCGCGTCGGGTGAGGGGGCCTCTGAGTTAGTGCAATTCCTCGTAGGCCCCCTCACCCCAACCCTCTCCCCGCAAGCGGGGAGAGGGAGTCGGCGGGGCGCGGCAAAACGACGGGCAGATGACAAAGCGCGGGCATTGTCGTATAGGCGGCGCCGACCCGCACCGGATCGAACGAAAAAATTGGCGCCGCCGCGGCGCGGCCGATGGAGAATTCCATGAACCTCATCAAACAGCTCGAGCAAGAGCAGGTCGCGAAATTGTCCGCCGGCAAGGACATTCCCGATTTCTCGCCGGGCGACACGTTGATGGTCAACGTCAAGGTGGTCGAGGGCGAGCGCAGCCGCGTGCAGGCCTATGAGGGCGTATGCATCGGCCGCTCCGGCAGCGGGATCAACGAGAACTTCACCGTGCGCAAGATCTCGTACGGCGAGGGCGTCGAGCGCGTGTTTCCGCTCTATTCGCCGATGATCGATTCGATCAAGGTCGTGCGCCGCGGCAGGGTGCGCCGGGCCAAGCTCTATTACCTGCGCGGACGGCGCGGCAAGTCGGCGCGCATCATCGAGCGGCAGGCGCGCCAGGGCGGCGAAGCGAACGCCGCCGAGCCCGCCGAGGCCAAGGCCGCGGAGTAACAAATCGTCCTGTTGGTTTCCGGAGCTCTTCGGCGATGGCGAAGCCGCGCACCCTCTACGACAAGATCTGGGACGACCACGTCGTCGACGAGCAGCCGGACGGCACCTGCCTGATCTATATCGACCGCCACCTCGTGCACGAGGTGACCTCGCCGCAGGCGTTCGAGGGCCTGCGCAACTCCGGCCGCAAGGTGCGTGCGCCGGAGAAAACGCTTGCCGTGGTCGATCACAACGTGCCGACCACCGACCGCAGCAAGCCGAACGAGGATCCGGAGAGCGCGGCGCAGATCGCGGCGCTCGCCGAGAACGCGCGCGACTTCGGCCTCGAGTATTACGACGAGTTCGACCGCCGCCAGGGCATCGTCCACATCATCGGCCCCGAGCAGGGTTTTACCCTGCCGGGCACCACCATCGTGTGCGGCGACAGCCACACCGCGACGCACGGCGCGTTCGGCGCGTTCGCGCTCGGCATCGGCACCTCGGAGGTCGAGCACGTGCTCGCCACCCAGACGCTGATCCAGCGCAAGGCGAAGAACATGCGGGTGACGGTCGACGGCAAGCTGCCGGCCGGCGTCGCCGCCAAGGACATCATCCTCGCCATCATCGGCGAGATCGGCACCGCCGGCGGCACCGGCTCGGCCATCGAATATGCCGGCGAGGCGATCCGCGCGCTCACGATGGAAGGGCGCATGACCGTGTGCAACATGTCGATCGAGGCCGGCGCGCGCGCCGGCATGATCGCGCCCGACGAGACGACCTACACGTATCTCAAAGGCCGGCCCAAGGCCCCGCAGGGCGCCGCCTGGGACGCGGCGCGGCGCTACTGGGACACGCTGCCGTCGGATGACGGCGCCGCGTTCGACCGCGAGGTGAGGCTCGACGCCGCAAAGCTTCCCCCGCTCGTCACCTGGGGCACCAACCCGGAGCAGGTGGTCGCGATCACCGGCCGCGTGCCGGTGCCCGGCGAGATCGCCGATCCGGGCAAGCGCGGCGCCGCCGAGCGCTCGCTCGACTACATGGGCCTCAAGGGCGGCGAGAAGATCACCGACATCGCGCTCGACCGCGTGTTCATCGGCTCGTGCACCAATGCCCGCATCGAGGACTTGCGCGCGGTCGCCCGCGTGGTCGACGGCAAGAGCGTCAGCGCGAGCGTCAACGCGATGATCGTGCCCGGCTCCGGCCTGATCAAGGCGCAGGCGGAGGCCGAGGGGCTCGACAAGGTTTTCATCAAGGCCGGCTTCGAGTGGCGCGAGCCCGGCTGCTCCATGTGCCTCGCCATGAACCCGGACAAGCTCGCGCCCGGCGAGCGCTGCGCCTCCACCTCGAACCGCAATTTCGAGGGCCGGCAGGGCTTTCGCGGCCGCACCCACCTGGTCTCGCCCGTGATGGCCGCCGCCGCCGCGATCGCCGGCCGGTTCGTCGACGTGCGCGAGTGGCGGTAGGGTGGGTTAGTTAGGCGCGAAGCGCCGTAACCCACCGATCGACCGCAGTTTGTTTGAATGGAGTTGGTGGGTTACGCGCCCTTCGGGCGCTAACTAACCCACCCTACCCTCTCACCCACCAGCAGCGCATGTAGGGCATCACCACGTTCGTGCCCCAATAGGGGCGCGGCACGACGCGGTAGCCGTCGACGCATTCGCGATAGAGCGCGGGGCGCGGACGAATTTCGATGCGCGGGCGCACGCGCCGCACTTGCGCGGAAAAGTCGGTCGCGCGCGCTTGCGTACCGCCGTCAGGGCCGGCCGCTGCGGGTGCGGCATCGAGCACCACGAAGCCTAGCAAGGCGGCAGCAACCCATCCGAACCGATACGTCCTCATCGCGATACCCCTGATGATCCGGCCCACGCTCCCCCATCCGGCTGGCCGCGTCAACGTCGCGAAGATGGTATGCTTGCCGCGATGACCAGCAACCATGACCGCGACGAGGCGCGCCGGCGCGAGGCGCTCGCGACGCTCGAGGAGCTGCGCGGCGACGACACGTTCGCCGGGTCGGCCTTCGCCCGCACGGCGCGCCGCGCCGCCGATCATTTCGGCGGCAAGGACGCCATCGGCCCGGACGGCACCGCCGATCCCGCGGAGCTGTGGGGCCGGCGCATCGGGCGGTCGTTGAGCCTCCTCGCCCTGATCGGGCTCGCCGTCTATCTCTATCTCACCTATCTGCGCTGACCGCCGCGCGAAAAAATCAACGCCATGGCCGATCCTCCTTTCGCCGATCCGCTCGCCTGGCGGCCGGTCAAGGCGCCGAGCCTCGGCGAGCTCGAGGCGCTCGCCATCGCGGCGTTCCGCCGGCTGCCCGCGCGGTTCCGCGCGCTGTGCCAGGACCTCGTCATCCGGGTCGACGATTTCCCCAGCGACGAGGTGCTCGAGGAGATGGAGGCGGAGAGCGAGTTCGACCTGCTCGGCCTGTTCCACGGCGTCGGCCTGCCGTTCCGCCACGAGAGCGCTCCGGTGCAGATGCCCAACATGATCTTTCTCTACCGCCGCCCGATGCTCGACTACTGGGCCGAGCACGACGAGACCCTGGGCGCGCTCATCACCCACGTGCTGGTGCACGAGATCGGCCATCATTTCGGCCTGTCCGACGGCGACATGGAGGCGATCGAGGCCGCCGCGGGTTAAGACTGGTTTAGGGGCTTCCGCGCCGGCGAGGATCGCGATAAACAGCGCATGTTCCGGCGAAAGCCTGCCCCGGACTTGATCCGGGGTGGATACCGGTTCGCCGACAAGAACATGCGCCAATAAGTAAATACCCGCGGGCGACCGGCCCGCACCACATACGGCCAGGCAGATGGACAAGTTCACGGTTCTCGAAGGCGTCGCGGCGCCGCTGAAGATGATCAACGTCGACACCGACAAGGTCATCCCCAAGCAGTATCTCAAGACGATCAAGCGCACCGGGCTCGGCAAGGGCCTGTTCGCCGAGATGCGCTACAACGCCGACGGCAGCGACAATCCCGATTTCGTGCTCAACAAGCCGGCCTATAAGAACGCGAAGATCATCGTCGCCGGCGACAACTTCGGCTGCGGCTCCTCGCGCGAGCACGCGCCGTGGGCGCTGCTCGACTACGGCATCCGCTGCGTGATCTCCACCTCGTTCGCCGATATTTTCTACAACAACTGCTTCAAGAACGGCATGCTGCCGATCAAGGTCTCGCCAGCGGATCTGGAAAAACTGTTCGACGACGCCGAGCGCGGCGCCAACGCGACGCTGAGCATCGATCTCGCCAAGCAGGAGATCCGCGGTCCCGACGGCGGCGTGGTCCGGTTCGACATCGACCCGTTCCGCAAGCACTGCCTGCTCAACGGCCTCGACGACATCGGGCTCACCATGGTCAAGGCGGAGAAGATCGCCGGCTACGAGGACAAGGCGAAGGCGGCGCGCCCGTGGATGTGAGGCCAACGAGAACCGTTCGCGTCCTAGCGCTATGTCTCTGCGCCGGTTTGGCCTGCTTTTTCTGTTTCAGCACCGCTCTTGCGGCTCCGATGGCTGCTGTAATCGGAAGCCTTGCGCTCGCCTGCATGAACAAGGTGGGCAAACCGGCCGAGTTTTCCGACCTGATGGTGAGCCAGGGCGCGACCAAGCTCAGACCTGAACACGGCGATCCGTTCCTCAAGCCTGATCGTGGCGTGGTCTTCTGGTCCAAATTCGATAACGGGGGACAGCTCCTCGTTGGTGTGAAAGATACCGGGGGCTGCAAGCTCGCCTCACAGGAAGCATCGCGGTCCGACGTGGAAAAAATGATCATTGGCGAATATGCGTCGGTGGTCCGAGCTCGACTGTTGGGTACGGAAACCGATGGACAGTTGATACAAACGACTTACGCAGTGGTGTTCAGAGGGACCCGCATGTTCGTGCAGGTTTTCGGCCCGAAAAAGGAGAATGCCGGGGCTTCCGTTGAAGTCTGGCCGGCAGAGCCTCCCCCGCCGATGATCAAGCCTGGCGCCAAGATCAGTTGGCCAGAGTGATGACCTCCTTGCGTGTGCGGCCCGTCCTGATGCGCTCTATACCGCTGGCCGCCCTTCTCGCTATCATGTTGTCTGCCCCTTCCGTCTCAAACGCCCAGACGAGCCGTTTCGACGGCCTGCGCGGCTGCGAGCGCCACGCGGCGGTGCAGTTCAAGCGGCGCAATCCCGCGTTCCGCCGCTTCCGCATCGAGCGGCCGAGCGTCGTGGTCGACCGCTACGCCGGCATGGTCGGCAACAAGTTCGTCGCGACGATCTATTCCGGCAAGGCGGGCTACGACGCGGGCACCGGCGGCAAGACCGTGCGCTTCATCTGCCTGCACGGCGGTATCGGCAAGGGACCGCTGTTCGTCTATACGCTCGCCGACTGAGACTCTTTACTTGCTCGCATTTTCTGCGGAAAACCGGTTTCCACTTTTCCGGAAAATGCTCGAAGCGCCCCATGGATGAATTCGACTACGTGGTCGTGGGCGGCGGGTCGGCCGGCTGCGTGGTCGCGAGCCGCCTGAGCGAAGACGCCGGCGTCACCACCGCGCTCATCGAAGCGGGCGGACCCGGCGATTCGTGGGTCGTCACGACGCCGGTCGCCGCCGCCCTGATGGTGCCCACCCGCATCAACAATTGGGCGTTCGCGACCGTGCCGCAGCCGGGCCTCGGGGGACGCCGCGGCTACCAGCCGCGCGGCCGCGCGCTCGGCGGGTCGTCGGCGATCAACGCCATGGTCTACATGCGCGGGCATCGCTCCGACTACGATCACTGGGCTGCGCTCGGCAACACAGGCTGGGCCTTCGCCGACGTCCTTCCCTACTTCAAGAAGTCGGAATGCAACGAGGATTTCCATGACGAATGGCACGGCACCTCCGGCCCCCTGAATGTCGCGAGGCCGCGCACCGACAACCCGTTTCATGCGATCTACCTGCAGGCCGCGCGCGAGGCGGGCTTTGCCGTCCGCGAGGATTTCAACGGCGCCGAGCAGGAGGGGCTCGGCATCTACCAGGTCACCCAGAAGAACGGCGAGCGTTTCAGCGCCGCACGCGCCTATCTCGGTCCGCAGGTGCGCCGGCGCGCAAACCTGCGCGTCGAATGCGGAGCGCGGGCGCGGCGCATCCTGTTCGATGGGAAGCGCGCGGTCGGCGTCGAGTACCGGCAGCACGGCCGCGTGCAGACGCTGCGCGCCCGCCGCGAGCTGATCCTGAGCGCGGGCGCCCTGCAGTCGCCGCAGCTTCTCATGCTCTCCGGCGTCGGCGACGCGCGCGAACTGGCCAAGTTCGGGATTGCGCCGGTCCATGACCTGCCGGGCGTCGGCCAGAACCTGCAGGACCATCCGGATTTCATCTTCGGCTACGCCGCGCGCAGCCTCGACCTGCTCGGCCTGTCGGTAAGCGGCGGCGTGCGCTTTGCACGCGAGATCAAGCGCTATCGCCGCGAGCGGCGCGGCATGGTGACGAGCAACTTCGCCGAGGCCGGCGGGTTTCTGCGCACGCGTCCCGGCCTGCCGGCCCCCGACGTCCAGCTCCACTTCGTCGTCGCCGTGGTCGACGACCACGCGCGCCGTCCCCGCCTCGGCCACGGGTTTTCCTGCCACGTCTGCCTGTTGCGGCCGAGAAGCCGCGGACAGGTGACGCTGGCGACCTCCGACCCGCTCGCCCCGCCGGCGATCGATCCGAGATTTCTCGACCATCCCGACGATCTCGCGGACATGGTGGCGGCCTTCAAGCTCACGCGCCGGCTGCTCGATGCGCCGGCGCTGGCAAATGTCCGCACGCGCGACCTCTTCACCGCGCATGTGCGCAGCGACGACGACATCCGCGCGGTGCTGCGCCGCCGGGTCGACACGGTCTATCACCCGGCCGGCACCTGCCGCATGGGCAGCGACGAACAGGCGGTCGTCGATCCGGCCCTCAAGGTGCGCGGCGTCGACCGCCTGCGCGTGGTCGACGCCTCGATCATGCCGACGCTGATCGGCGGCAACACCAACGCGCCGACCATCATGATCGCCGAAAAGGCCGCCGACATGATCCGCCGCGAGTGAGGCGCGACCTGCGGACTCCCTCTCCCCGCGTGCGGGGAGAGGGTGGGGTGAGGGGGCCTCTGAGGAAGTGCGCTGCGCAGAGGCCCCCTCACCCGGTCGCCTTCGGCGACCGACCTCTCCCCGCAAGCGGGGAGAGGTGGACGGCGCCGAGCCGATCAAACAGATGGCCTCACGCGCTCGCGCGCTCGCGCTGTGCGATGGCGTCGGTGATCGCCACCACGCGCCGGGCGATGTCGGCATGCATGCGCTCGACCATGCGGCCGTCGAGCTTCACCACGCCCTTGCCGCGGTTCTCCGGCAGCTCGAACGCGGCGATGACCTTTCTCGCCTCGGCGACCTCGTCCGGTGCCGGCGAGAAGACGGCGTTGCACGGCTCGATCTGGCTGGGGTGGATCAGCGTCTTGCCGTCGAACCCCATGTCGCGCGCCTGCGCGCATTCCGCCGCAAATCCGGCCGCGTTGCCGATGTCGTTGTAGACGCCGTCGAGCACGTCGATGCCGTAGGCGTGGGCGGCCGCGATGCACGTCATCAGCCACGGCACCATGGGGGCGCGGCCCGGCACGATGCGCGCGCGCGTCTCCTTGGCGAGGTCGTTGGTGCCGAGCACGAAGCCGGCGAGCCGGCTTTCCGAATCGCGCGCCTCCGCCGCGAGCGCCGCGATGCTGAACAGCGCCAGCGGCGTCTCGATCATCGCCCAGATGCGGGTGCGCCGGTCGGCATGCATGTCGAGCAGCCGCGTGCCGACGCCCTCGAGCTGATCCGGCGCCTGCACCTTGGGCACCAGGATCGCGTCCGGCGCGGTGTGCGCCAGCGCCGCGAGGTCGTCGGCGAACCATTGCGTGCCGATGCCGTTGACGCGCACGAACACCTCGCGCGCGCCGAACCCGCCGGCCTTCAGGGCGTCGAGAACCTGCGCCCGCGCCGCTTCCTTGGCGTCGGGCGCCACCGCGTCCTCGAGGTCGAGGATGACGCCGTCCGCCGGCAGGCTGCGCGCCTTGTCGATCGCGCGGGCGTTCGACCCGGGCATGTACAGCACGCTGCGCCGCGGACGGATGGTCATCTGGAAGCCGATCCGCAACGACCCGTGGGAACGCGCGTCCTCAAGTCCGTGCGCGCATGCGGATCATGTAGCTGTCGAACGGCAGCTCGGCGATCTGCCACCACAGGTAAGCTTCGCCGCGATAGGCCGAGATGCTCTCGTTGAGCTTCTTGAACAGCGCATTGGTCTGCGAGATCTCGGCATAGGTGTCCTGCGCCGCCTTGTAGGACGCGTCGAGGATCTCCGGCGAGAACGCGCGCAACTGCGCGCCCGCCGCCAGCAGCCGCTTCATGGCGGGCGGATTCTGCGCGTCGTACTTGGCGGTCTGGTTCAGGCCGGCTTCGCGAATGACCGTCACAAGGAGCGACTGATAGGACTTCGGCAGCTCGTTCCACTTGTCCAGGTTGATGAACACGTGGCCTTGGGCGCCGCCCTCCCACCAACCGGGATAGTAGTAGTACTTGGCGATCTTGACGAAGCCGAGCTTCTCGTCGTCGTACGGCCCGACCCACTCGGCCGCGTCGATCGCGCCCTTCTCCAGCGCCGGATAGATGTCGCCGGGAGCGAGCTGCTGCGGGATGACGCCGAGCTTGGAGACGACCCGGCCGGCAAACCCGCCGATGCGGAATTTCAGCCCCTTCATGTCGTCGACGGTCTTGATCTCCTTGCGGAACCAGCCGCCCATCTGGGCACCCGTGTTGCCGATCGGGAAGCCGACGCAATTGTACTGGCGGAACAGCTCGCCGAGCAGCTCCATGCCGCCGCCGTTCTGCTGCCAGGATTCCTGCTGGCGCGCATTGAGCCCGAACGGCAGCGCGGTGGCGAAGGCGAAGGACGGGTCCTTGCCGACATAGTAGTAGCCGGCGGTGTGGCCCATCTCGACGGTGCCGTTCTGCACCGCGTCGAGCACCTGCAGGCCGGGCACGATCTCGCCGGCCGCAAAACCCTGGATGTGGAATTTGTTGTCGGTGATCTCGGCGACGCGCTTGCCGATATGCTCGACGGCGCCGAACAGCGTGTCGAGCGATTTCGGCCAGCTCGCCGCGAGGCGCCACCGCAGTTCCGGCATCGACTGGGCGATGGCAGGGGCGGCGACCGCGGAGGCCGCAAGCCCGATCCCGGCGGCTTTCAGGAATTCACGACGTTTCATGGTGGTTCCCTCTTTTTGGCGTTAGTGCATGCGGCAGAATGGGACTTTCCGGCGCGGGGCGCAATAATCGGGAGCGGACGCGATGAGCGCGCGTGAGCCCTGGCTGGCCGGGGTGGACGGCTGTCCGACCGGATGGGTCGTGGCGCTGGTGCGGCCGGCGGGCGCCGAGGTCCGGGTGCGCATCGTGCCGCGGTTTGCCGACATCGCCCGAGCAGAAGAAGCCCCGGCGGCGGTCGCGATCGACGTGCCGATCGGTTTGCCGCAGCGGATCGGCCCGGGCGGACGCGGGCCGGAGCAGGCGGTGCGGCCGCTGCTCGGCGCGCGGCAGTCGTCGGTGTTTTCCGTGCCCTCGCGCGCCGCGGTCTATGCGCCGGATTTTCGCGCGGCGTGCCGCATCGCGTTCGCGACCGCGGACCCGCCGCGCCAAGTGTCGAAGCAATTATTCATGCTCGCGCCGAAGATCCGCGAGGTCGATCACGCCCTGCGCGCCGACCGGGCGCTCGCGGCGCGCGTGTTCGAGACGCATCCCGAGCTGGCGTTCTGGCGCCTCAACGGCGAGCGCGCGCTGACCAAACCGAAGAAGGTGAAAGGCATGCCCTATGGCCCGGGCCTGGCGCTGCGCCGCCGATTGCTGATCGGCGCCGGTTTTCCGCCCGCCGTGGTCGAGGCACCGCCGCCCAAAGGCGCCGGGCCCGACGACCTCCTCGACGCCCTCGCCTGCGCCGCCATAGCGCGACGCATCCATGCCGGGCAGGCACGGCCGTTCCCGGACGCGCCGCAGCGTGATCACTACGCCCTATCAATGGCAATTTGGGTGTAGTACCGGTGGTCCTTGACGCTG
>DASPZC010000092.1:0-5875 GCA_035636455.1 Xanthobacteraceae bacterium | reverse complement strand
TCCCGCGAGGCTGGCGCCGATCGGGAGCAGGCATTGCGCGCGCGCGGCGCCGACGTTCTGCGCGTCGTGAAGGCCGACCGCGTGCTCGACCTTCGCGCAACGCTGCGCCTGCTCGCCGCGCGCGGCATCACGCGGCTCATGGTCGAAGGCGGTCCGACGGTGGCGGCGTCATTGGTCGCCGCCGATCTCGTTGACGAGGCGATATTGCTGCGCGCGCCCAAAACGATCGGGCCGGACGGCATCGATGCGCTCGAACGGCTGCCGCTGACGGCATTGACCCAGTCGCCGCGCTTGCGCTCGCGCGCGGTCGAGCCCGTGGGTCCCGACAGCATCGAGACTTTTGAACGGAACGCCTCCTAGAGGACGAGCGTGTTCACCGGCATCGTCACGGACATCGGCGAGGTGGTCGCCGCCGAGGAGCGGGCGCAAGGGCTGCGCCGGCTCACCATCGCCTGCGGCTACGACCGTGCCACGATCGCGCTCGGCGCGTCGATCTCGTGCGCGGGCGCGTGTCTCACCGTGGTCGAGACCGGCACGCAGGGCGGGCGCACAACGTTTTCGGTCGACGCGGCGGCGGAGACGCTGGCGGTGACGACCGCCGGCCGCTGGACGAAGGGCACGCGGATCAATCTCGAGCGCCCGCTGAAAGTGGGCGACGAGCTGGGCGGGCATCTGGTCGCCGGCCATGTCGACGGCATCGCCACCGTGCTCGCGCGCGAGGACCTGCCCGACATGGCGAACATCACGCTGCGATCGCCGGACGCGCTCGCGCGCTTCATCGCGCCGAAGGGCTCGGTCGCGCTCGACGGCGTTTCGCTCACCGTCAACGCGGTCGCCGCGGACACGTTCTCGGTGCTGATCATCCCGCATACGCTGGCGGTCACCACGCTCTCGACAACGCGCGCCGGCGACGCGCTCAATCTCGAGGTCGACCTGATGGCGCGCTATGCCGCGCGGCTGATGGGCGAAGGCCGGCCGTGAGCGGCCTTGCTTGCCGGCCGGTGTGCTTGGTACTGACGACCGGCAGCAAGAGACACGGATCATGGCCGAGCCGCGCAGAGCCGCCAGGGCGGACGACGGCGACCTCAAGGGCGCGCGCATGCTCGTGGTCGAAGCGCGCTTCTACGAGGACATCGCCGACGCGCTGCTCGCCGGCGCGACGCGTGCGCTCGAAGCGGCCGGCTGCACGTTCGACCGCATCACCGTGCCGGGGTCGCTGGAAATCCCCGCGGCGATCGCGCTGGCGCTCGATGCGGCGGCGGAGCGCGGTGCGCCATACGACGGCGCGGTCGCGCTCGGCTGCGTCATCCGCGGCGACACCATCCATTTCGAGATCGTCTCGATCCAGTCGGCGCGCGCGCTGATCGACCTCTCGGTCGCGCGCCGGCTGCCGCTCGGCAACGGCATCATCACCGTCGACACCGAGGCGCAGGCGTGGGCGCGCGGGCGGGTCGAGGAGGGCGACAAGGGCGGCGATGCCGCGCGCGCGGCCCTCGCCATGGTCAGACTCAAGCGCCGCCTCGCGGCGCGCACGCCGCCGCGATGACCGCCGCCCGCCGCAAGGACAAGGACACGCGCAAAGCGAACCGGCGCGGCGCCGCGCGGCTCGCCGCCGTGCAGGCGCTCTACCAGATGGACATCGCCGGGACGCCGGTCAACGAGATCCTCGCCGAGTTCGAGAGCCATTGGCTCGGGCAGGAGGTCGAGGGCTCGCAATATCTGCCGGCGGAGGCGGCGTTCTTCCGCGAGATCGTCGACGGCGTGGTCGCGGCGCAGCGCCGGCTCGACCCGCTGATCGACCGCGCGCTCGCCGGCGGATGGCCGCTCAAGCGGGTCGAGACGGTGCTGCGCGCGGTGCTGCGCGCCGGCGCCTACGAGCTCGACCACAAGCGCGACGTGCCGGCGCGGGTGGTCGTGTCCGAATACGTCGACGTGGCCAACGCGTTCCTCGACCGGGATGAGACCGGTATGGTCAACGCCGTGCTCGACGCGTTGGCGCGGCTCCTGCGCGGCGAGGAGTTCGATGCGGCGGCAGGCTCGCCGTCATGAGCAGGCGCACGGCGGCCCCGGAATCGGGCGAGGATCGGCTGATCGCGCGCCATTTCCGCCCGCTCGCACGCCATCCCGCCGCCCTGGGACTGGCCGACGACGCCGCGGTGCTCACGCCGCCGCCCGGATGCGATCTCGTGCTCACGACCGACGGCATCATCGCCGGCGTGCACGTCTTCCCCGACGAGACGGCGGAGGCGGTCGCCCGCAAGGCGCTGCGGGTGAACCTCTCGGATCTTGCCGCCAAGGGCGCGAAGCCGGCGGGATTTTTGCTCTCGATCGCGCTGCCGGCGGCGACGAGCGAGGAATGGCTCGCCGCGTTCGCGCGCGCGCTCGGCGCCGACGCGGAGCACTACGGCTGCCCGCTTCTCGGCGGCGATACCGACAAGACGCCGGGGCCGTTGTCGGTGTCGATTGCGGCCTTCGGCACGCTGCCGAGCGGGACCATGGTCCGGCGCAGCGGCGCGCGCGCCGGCGACGTCATGTTCGTCTCCGGCACCATCGGCGATGCGACGCTCGGCCTTATGCTGCGCAAAGGCGAGGGAACTGGCGCGCGCCTTTCCGCAGCGGCGCGCGCGCATCTCCTGGCACGCTACCGACTGCCGGAGCCGCGCACCGCGCTGGCCGAGGCCGTCCGCGTCCACGCCTCGGCCGCGATCGACATTTCCGACGGCCTCGCCGGAGATCTCGCAAAACTGTGCCGTGCCTCGGATGTGTCGGCGCGCGTCGAGGTCGATGCCGTTCCGTTCTCCGACGGCGCCCGCGCGATGCTCGCCGCGGAGCCCGCATTGCTCGAGACCATGCTGACCGGCGGCGACGATTACGAAATCCTTGCCGCTGTTCCGGCCGCCCGCGCGCAGGATTTCCGCGCCGCGGCGGCGGCGGCCGGCGTGCCGGTGAGCGAGATCGGCCGCATCGAGCCCGGCGATGGGCCGCCGCAATTCCTCGGCCGCGATCGCACCCCGCTCGCCTTCGACCGGCCGTCCTACAGTCATTTCTGACCTGCGCCGGCAGCAATGGCGTTGTGCTTGCGCGCGCGATAGCTATAGGCCAATCCTGCCACGCGCCTCGGTTGCGGAGCATTTCGATGTCGGCCAGCGCGGAAACATCGCTCGATGCCGCGGCGGGCAATCGCCTCGCCAAGCGCAACGCCCTGGTGCTCGCGGTCGGGCAGGCGCTCTCCGGCAGCAACAACACGGTCGTCGTGGCAACCGGCAGCATCCTCGGCGCGATGCTTGCGCCGGACAAGAGCCTCGCCACCCTGCCGATCAGCATCATGATCGTGGGAACGTGGGCCGGCACGCTGCCGGTCGGCTACCTCGTGCGCCGGTTCGGGCGCCGCGCCGCCTATCAGGTCGGCGCCGCGGTCGGATGCCTGGCCGGGCTCATCGGCTATGCGGCGGTGATCGAGGCATCGTTTGCGATCTTTCTCGCCGCCGCATTCTGCGCCGGACTCTATCAGGCCTCGCATCAGTCCTACCGCTTTGCGGCGGCCGACACCGCGAGCCCCGACGTCAAGGCCAAGGCCGTGTCCTGGGTGATGACGGGCGGATTGTTCTCCGCCTTCCTCGGGCCGCAGCTCGTCATCTTCACCAAGGATTTGATGCCGCCGTTCTTGTTCGCCGCCACCTATCTGGCGCAGGCGGCGGTCGCGGCCTGCGCAATTCTGGTGCTCATCCTCGTGCGCGCGCCCAGGGGGGCGGCGGCGCGGACGGGATATGTCGGGAGGCCGCTCGCCCAGATCGCGCGCCAGCCGCGCTTCATCGTTGCGGTCACCTGCGGGGTCGCGAGCTTCGCGCTGATGAACCTGATGATGACCTCGGCGCCGCTTGCCATGGTCGATTGCGGCCATTCGGTCGGCAACGCCACGCTCGGCATCCAGTGGCACACGCTCGCCATGTTCGCGCCGAGCTTCGTCACCGGGACGCTGATCGCCCGCTTCGGCGTCGTTCGCGTGATCGCCGCCGGCCTGACGCTGATCGGGATGAGCGCGCTGGTGGGATTCTCGGGATTGACCGTGGCGCACTTCTGGACCGCGCTCGTGCTCCTCGGCATCGGTTGGAATTTCGGCTTCATCGGTGCGACCACCATGGTGACCGATTGTTATCGCCCGGAGGAGCGCGCCAAGGTGCAGGCGTTCAACGACTTCCTGATTTTCGGCACCATGGCGCTCGGCTCGTTCGCGTCGGGAGGCATGCTGGCCTATTTCGGCTGGTACCTGGTCAACCTGGTGATGCTGCCGGTCGTCGCCGCGGCCGGCGCCATGCTGGCTTGGCTCGCGCTGCGCGCGCGCCCGCGCGTCGCGTGATAGCGACGTGGTCTCTCCTTCTTGTTTATGCGGATAGAGGGTTGACCCAGCGTAACCCGGGAAATCGTGCAAAATCGCCGTCCGTCGAGCACAGGGTAAGGCCATGCTCGATCGCCAGAGCGGCGAGATGGGCGTCGGGGACGAGATTGCCGCCTATACCGGGCAAAGACATGAGATTTCCCAAGATTTCCGCATGGCGTTCTGTGGGCAGGGGCGTCCACGCGGATTCACTATCAAACCATGCAAGCACCTGACGCCACGCATCAGCGGCCGGCTCTGCATGTCTGAAAACTCGAGGATTCGTCACGATTCGCAGGAACGCGAGTGTGCTGGGCCAAGGCAGTCCGACGGGAGAGGGGCCATTCAACTGATCGTCGAGCCAGCCCCGGGCTGCGTGATGCTGAGGCAACGCGCTGATGTGTGCGTAAATGAGGATGTTGGCATCGACCAATATCACTTAAAGCCCTCTCCCTCCGTGATCGCGAGCACTTCGGCGATATTGTCAATGCCGGCGATCTGGAGTGGGCCAAGATCCACCGATCGGGTGCGGACGCGCCGACGTCGTTTCGTTTGCGCGCTCATATCCTTTATGCCTCGACGCAGGGCCTCGTTGACGAGTTCCTTCAAGCTCGCGTCGCGGCTGCGACGCAGGCGTTCCAGCGCGATGGCAACGTCATCATCGATGGTCAGAGTCGTCCTCATGCATCAAAGCATACACGTGATGATGCCTTGATGTCAAAGCGCACCTCCAGGAGGACCTGGAGAAACCTTGATTGCGTCCGCCTGCATGATCCGTCCGGGCCTCTTGCAGGGATTAGGCGCTGCACAAGGCGTTGCGCCGTCACCGCGTTTTTGGCAATGTCCGCGCGCTTTCCGGCCGGGGGACGGTTCTTGCGGCCATATCGATAGTTCGCGGCAGCGGGGCGGGGGTCCCGCCCGGCGGGCTTCCAGCGGAACGGGGTAATTTTCATGACTGCTTTGTGGGTGATCGTCGCCTGCGGCCTGCTCTCCATCGTCTACGGCGTGTGGGCGATCCGATCGGTCATGGCGGCGGACGCCGGAAGCCAGAAAATGCAGGAGATTTCCGCCGCGGTGCGCGAGGGCGCGCAGGCCTACCTCAAGCGCCAGTACGCCACGATCGGCATCGTCGGCATCGTCATTTTCCTCATCGTCGGCTACTTCCTCGGCTGGCTGGTGGCGGTCGGCTTCGCCATCGGGGCGACGCTGTCGGCGCTGGCCGGCTTCATCGGCATGAACGTATCGGTGCGCGCCAACGTGCGCACCGCGCAGGCGGCGATCGGCTCGCTCGCCGCCGGGCTCGAGCTTGCGTTCAAGTCGGGGGCGATCACCGGCATGCTGGTGGCCGGCCTCGCGCTGCTCGGCGTCACCGTCTATTTCGGCTTTCTCACCGGAACGTTGCACAAGCCGCCGAACGATCGCACAGTGGTCGACGCGCTGGTGGCGCTCGGCTTCGGCGCCTCGCTGATCTCGATCTTCGCCCGCCTGGGCGGTGGCATC
>DASPZC010000091.1:0-3345 GCA_035636455.1 Xanthobacteraceae bacterium | reverse complement strand
TGGCGACGTCCGAGTTGCCATCGGTGCGATCCGACTGGCCGTAGCCCTCGTGGTCCATCGTCCACACGTCGTATCCCCACCGCGCGAACACGCTCATGAGCGAGTACTCGCCCTTGCCCGGCACCGTGAGGTCGAAGCTCGGGCGCGCGGAGATCGAGGAGCCGTGCACGAGGAAGAACACCGGCAGCGGCGGCTCGCCCGGCTTCGGCGCGCCGACGCGCTTGCGGAAAAGATAGAGCTTCACGTCGCCCTTGTTGGCCCAGTATTCGCCGCTCCAGATGTCCGCGGCCGCCTTGGCCTCGCCCTGCGCGAGCGCCGGCGGCGGCGCCAGCTGCGACACCAGCCCCGCGCCGATGCCGAGCCCCGCGCCCTTGATGATGGTGCGCCGCGCGATGTGATCGGTGTCGGACATGGATGGCCTCCCTAAAGTTTGTTTGGATGCGCGAGTGGCGAATGGCGAATGGCGAATGGCGAATGGCGAAATTGAACAACGGCCTCATCCTGAGGAGCGCCCGGAGGGCGCGTCTCGAAGGATGGCCACAGACTCGCATGCTGCCATCCTTCGAGACGGCCGCTGCGCGGCCTCCTCAGGATGAGGTTCGCGCTAATTTCGCTGTTCGCCAGGATAGCAGAAATCCCAGTTACGACGCCATCGCCTGCTTCACGGCGGCGACGAGCTGCTTGAGGGTGAAGGGCTTCGACAGGAAGGCGGGCATTTGATCGCCCTCGGGCAGGTGCTTCTCGAAGGCGTCCTCGGCATAGCCCGACACGAAAATCATCTTCAGATCGGGGTTGCGGCTGCGCAATTCCTTGAGCAAGGTCGGCCCGTCCATCTCCGGCATCACCACGTCGGAGACGACGAGGTCGATCTCCCCTTCCCGCCCCTCGAGCTGGCGCAGCGCCTCGACCCCGTTGCTCGCCTCGATCACCGTGTAGCCGCGCGAGACCAGCCCGCGCGCATTGAGCGCGCGCAAGCCCTCCTCGTCCTCGACCAGGAGGATGGTGCCGTGCCCGGTGAGATCGGCGGGCGGCTTGCCCGCCTCCGCCGCCGGCGCCAAGGTCGCCGCGGCCGCCTCGATCTCGGCCGCGCCCGGCACGTGGCGCGGCAGGAAGATGCGCAAGCTCGTGCCCTTGCCGACCTCCGACTCCACATAGATGAAGCCGCCGGTCTGCTTGACGATGCCGTAGACGCTGGAAAGGCCGAGCCCGGTGCCCTTGCCGACCTCCTTGGTGGAGAAGAACGGCTCGAAGATCTTCTCGATCAGCTCGGGCGCAATGCCGATGCCGGTGTCGCGCACCTCGACCAGCACGTAATCGGCGCCCGGCATCTCCTTGTAGGGATAGCGCGCGCACTCGGGCGCGCCGACGTTCTGCGTGCGCACCTCGAGCCGGCCGCCGTCCGGCATGGCGTCGTGCGCGTTGACCGCCAGGTTGACGATCACGTGCTCGAACTGGGACAGGTCCGCCTTGACCGGCCACAGGTCGCGCCCCTGCACCATGTCGAGCGTCACCTTCTCGCCGATCAGGCGGCGCAGCAGCATGGTGAGGTCGGCGAGTACGTCGCCGAGATTGAGCACCTCCGGCCGCAAGGTCTGCCGGCGCGAGAACGCGAGCAGATGGCGCACCAGGCTCGCCGCCCGGTTGGCGTTCTGCTTGATCTGCATGATGTCCTGGAACGACGGGTCGGTCGCCTTGTGGGCGTTGAGCAGAAAATCCGTCGCCATCATGATGGCGCCGAGCACGTTGTTGAAGTCGTGCGCGAGGTTGCCGGCGAGCTGGCCGACCGACTTGAGCTTGTCGGCGCGGGCGATCTGCGCCTCGAGCGCGCGCTGCTCGGTGGTCTCGATGGCGTAGATGATCGCCGCCTCGGCGTCGCCTTCGGCCTCCTCGACCGCGCACACGTAGAACCGCGCCGAGCGCTTGCCGTCGCCGGCGAGCGTCGAGTCGACGGGGCCGATGTCGCCCTGGCCGTCGGCGGCGCGCGCGATCATCGCCTCGAGCAGCGGGCGGTCGCCCGGCGCCACCGCGGCGAGGATCGAGCGGCCCTCGGCCGGCACCGCCTCGTCCTTGACGATGCCGTGGTGCAGGCGCGCGAACGGCGCGTTGGTGCGCACGATGCGGCCGGCCTTGTCGACCGTGGCGATCGCCATCGGGGTGTTGTGGAAGAAGCGCACGAACCGCACCTCGGCGGCGCGCTGCGGATCGCCGCCGTGGTCGCGCGCACGGTTGATGACGAGGGTGCGCGAGGCGCCCGGCGTGCCGTCCGCCGCGAACGCCACCTTGTGAAACAGCCGCGCCGGCACGGTGCGGCCGGCGCGGGTCTTGAGATCGAGGTCGAGCACCTCGGTCCGCACGTCGCCGGGCGCCGCCGCCAGCGTGGTGAGCAGCGCCTCGCCGTCGCCCGACACGATGTCGGCGAGCTTCAGGCCGCCGGAGCCGACCTGGGCGAGGTCGTGGTCGAGCCAGCCGGCGAGCGTGGCGTTGAGATAGACGACCTCGCCCGACCCATCGACCGAGAAGAAGCCGGCCGGCGCGTGGTCGAGATAGTCGATCGCATGCTGCAGTTCCTGGAAGACGTTTTCCTGCCGCTCGCGGTCGCGCGTCACGTCGGCGATTGTCCATACGGTCGAGCGCGCGTCGCGTCCGGCGGCGCCGAGCGGACGCACCCGCAAGCGCAGCCAGCGCGCCGGCTCGCCGGCAAGGCCGGGCAGCCGCACCTCTTCCTGCAGCTGCCGGCTCTCGCGCGCCGCCTTGGTCAGGCGGTAGATCGCCTCCGACACGTCCGGGTCGCCGATGAACACCCGCTCGACCGGGCGCACGTCGTCCGCGTCGACCGAGCCGGTGAGCGCGAGATAGGCCGCATTGGCGTAGACGACCCGGCCGGCCGGATCGGTGACGACGATGCCGTCGGGCGCCGCGTCGGCCGCGGCCTTGATCACCGCGTTGCCGGCCTCCTTGCCGGGCAGGCGCAGGATGCCGGCCGCGCCGGCGAACAACGAAAACACGCCGATCACGGCGAGGATCGACAGCAGGCCAAGCACATAGGGCTGGGCATTGCCGCGCCCGATGAACACGAAGCCGACCGCCGCGCCCACCAGCACGAAGGCGACCAGGAGCACCAGGCCGATGCTGCCGCTGCGCTCGCCGCGGTCGAACGCGGCAAGCTTGCGCCCTTCGCCCAGATCCTGCGTCGCCATGCTCACCTGAGTGCCCCAACTACGGGTGATTTGCCAAGTGCTTTACCCTCCCCTGCAGGGGCAGGGTCGGCGCCGCGCGCCGCGCGGCGACGGGGTGGGGCGGTCGCGCCAAACGCTTCGATGGTTGCGCGGCGTCACCCCCACCCGG
>DASPZC010000090.1:0-3597 GCA_035636455.1 Xanthobacteraceae bacterium | reverse complement strand
CAGCCTGGCGTATTCGATGAACGGCTCCTCGATGCGCGTGCCGATATGGGCGCGATCGACCCCGCGGTTGCGGCGGTTGGCGACGCGCTGCAGGTGCATGAATTCCTGGTGGTAGGCGCGGTTGTTGTGCACGAAGGTGAGCAGCGGAATGCGGTGATGCACGGCGGTCCACAGCACGCCCGGCGCGTACATGATGTCGCCGTCGCCGTTGATGTTGATGGAGATGCGCCCGTGCGCGCGGTTGGCGAGCGCCGCGCCGACCGCCGCCGGCATGCCGTAGCCGACGCCGGCGCCGCCCGATCCGCCGATGAACTGATGATGGCGCTCCATCGTCCACAACCGATGCGGCCACGCGCTGAGGAAACGGTCGGGCGACACCAGCGACCAGTCGAGGTCCTTGATCTGCGCCCACAGCTCGGCCGAAAGCCGCGCGGTCGAGATCGGGCTTGCGTCCCAGCCGTAGGTGGCGGCGACCCGCGCTCGCTCGCGCATCGCCGCATGGGCCTTGCGCATGGCGTCGGCGCGGCCGGCGACGGCGGCGCGGCGCTCGGCGGTGAGCGCGGCTTTCACCGCCTCGATCAGCGCCGGCAGGGTCGCCTCCGCGTCGCCGGCGATTGCCAGGTCGACCGCCGTGAAGCGCTCGAAGTCCTGATAGTTCGCCCGCGTATAGAGATCGCCGACGCCGAGACTCACCAGCTTGGTGCCGGCCTTGATGCGCGGCGACTGGGCGCGCTCCGGATTGTCGACGTGTTCATTGACGGTGCCCCAGAAGTCGGTGAGCTCGAGGCCGAGCACGACGTCGGCCTGGCCGATCAATTGCCGCCCGCGCTCGCTCTGGCACAGATAATGCGAGGTCGGCATGTTCATGCGGCCCTGCTGGTCGACGACCGGCGCGTTCAAGGTCTCCGCCAGCTCGACCAGCAACTTCATGCCGGCCGCGGTGCGGGCGAGCCGGTCGGCGACGATCACCGGCGCCTGCGCCTCGGCCAGCAGCCGCGCCGCCTCGCGCACCGCGCCGGTGTCGCCCTGCGGCGGGGCCGCGGCGACGAATTTTGGGATCGACAGCGGCTCGCCGTCCTTGATCGGCGCTTCCTGCATCTCGCCGTCCGCCACGATCACGACCGGCTCCATCGGCGGGGTCATGGCAATCTTGTAGGCGCGCACCATCGACTCGGCGAAGTGCGGCAGCGAGGCCGGCAGGTCGTCCCATTTGGTGAAGTCGCGCACCAGCGCGGCGACGTCCTGCGCGGTGTGCAGCCACTCGACCCCGGGGCGGCGCTTGGTGGCGTCGACGATGTTGCCCACGATGGTGATGATCGGAACGCGGTCGCACCAGGCATTGTAGAGCGCCATCGCGGCGTGCTGCAGGCCGACCGTGCCGTGACACAGCACGCCGATCGGCTTGCCGGCGATCTTGAAATAGCCGTGCGCCATGGCGACCGAGGATTCCTCGTGCATGCAGGTGAGGAATTCCGGCTGGCGGTTGCCGCCGTAGTTGACGATCGACTCCTGCAGGCCGCGGAAGCTCGAGGCCGGGTTGGAGGCGATGTACTCGATCTTGAGCGACTTGATGACGTCGACCATGAAGTCGGAGCCGGGCTTGCCGGTGGCCGGCGTGAGCGCGGCCGGCACCGCGCTCTCGGCCGCGGCGGCCGCGGCGGAGGGAAATTTGACGGCGGGAGCCGCGGCGGCCTCCTTGCCCTGGGTTGCCGGCACGGCGCTCGCCGCGCCTGCGACCGCGACGCCGGCGAGAAATTTTCGTCGATCGACCTTCGGCGTTTCCATGGATGGCCGTCCTCGTTGGGTGCCGCAGTGCGGCATCGGGCCTTATGCTCCCGGTAAAAGAATGCGCGCATGTTAGGATCGTTGCGTGCGGCGCGCCATAGGGCGGTCCCGCCGGTCCGCCATGCACCGATCGGCCGCGGGCGGCGTTGATCGGGTGGCGGCGGTGGAGTATGGCAGGGCAACGCCGCAAAGAACGCCGGAAACGGCCATAGGGGAGCAACAGATGAGCAAGCCGCGCATCAGCTACGTCGATCCGGCGACCATCGCGGATCCGGCCATGCTGGCCGAGCTTGACCGCTGCCGGCGCGAGGGCACGCCGCGGCCCGAGAGCCAGGCGGTGCGCGCCCATGTGCCGGCGGTGTTCTGGTCGTTCGCCAACAGCTGGCGCACCGTGTTCAAGGAGGGCGTCGCCGACCACAACATCAAGGAGCTGTGCCGCATCTACGTGTCGCGCTCGGTCAAGTGCGAGTATTGCGGCAACCAGCGCTCGGTGAAGTCGGCGCGCGCCGGGCTGGTCGAGGACGACTACCGCGACCTCATCAATTTCGAGACGTCGACCCGCTACGACGAGCGGCAGAAGGCGGCGCTCGCCTATGCGGAGGCGATCACCTGGGACCTGCCGGCCGACGACGCCTTCTGGGCGCGGCTGCACCGCTATTTCTCCGAGCCCGAGCTGGTCGAGATCGGCTATTTCGTCGCGCTCACCATGGGCCAGCAGCGCTGGCTGCGCACCCTCGACATCGAGCACCATCAGATTCTCGCCGGCACCGCGGCGTCGATGGCGCCGGGCTTCGAGGATTTGGACCGCCTCACGCGCTCCAAGCAGGATCCCGACTACTGGGCGCGGCGCGGCGCAAAACCTGCCGACCAGGCGGCCGAGTGACGGCGGAATGGCATTTGCCGCAGAACAGGCGGACCTCGCGATCGCCGTGGCGAACGCCAAGGCGCACATCCGTCTCAAGGGCCTCGCCAAATGCTACGGCGCGCTCGAGGTGTTTCGCGGCATCGATCTCGACGTGGGCGAGCGCGAGATCGTCGCCATCGTGGGTCCGTCCGGATGCGGCAAGACCACGCTGCTGCGCTGCATCGACGGGCTGCTGCCGCTCGACGAGGGCGAGGTCTGGGTCGACGACAAGCGCGTGATCGAGCCGATCCCCGGCGTCGCCATGGTGTTCCAGCACTTCGGCCTGTTCCCGTGGAAGACGGTCGCCGACAACGTCGCCTATGGATTGCGCATGGCGGGCGCCTCCAAGGAAGAGATCGCGCGGCGGGTGCCGGCCTTCATCGGCCTCGTCGGGCTTTCCGGGTTCGAGCACGCCTATCCGTACCAGATGTCCGGCGGCATGCAGCAGCGCTGCGGCCTGGCGCGCGCGCTCGCGGTCGAGCCGCGCGTGCTGCTGATGGACGAGCCGTTCGCGGCGGTCGACGCGCAGACGCGCGAGATCCTGCAATTCGAGCTGCTGCGCATCTGGGAGCAGCGCCCGACCACCATGCTCTTCGTCACCCACTCGATCGAGGAAGCGGTGCTGATGGGCGACCGCGTGGTGGTGCTCAAGGGGCGGCCGAGCCGCGTCCACGAGACGGTCGCGATCGACCTGCCGCGCCCGCGCAGCCGCGCGACGCTCGGAGAACCGCGCTTCGCCCAGTTGCGCGAGCGGGTGTGGAGCACGCTGATGGCCGAGGCGCGCCAGGCGGAGTTCGCGTTGGGAGGTTCTCCCTCTCCCCGCTTGCGGGGAGAGGTCGGATCGCGAAGCGATCCGGGTGAGGGGGCTTCCACGTCGCGCCTTCACGCAGAGGCCCCCTCACCCCGAC
>DASPZC010000089.1:0-3730 GCA_035636455.1 Xanthobacteraceae bacterium | reverse complement strand
CCGGGTGGGGTGGGCAAAAGCGCTCCGGCGCGTGCAGCAAGCCGCACTTCATCCCCACAGCGCCGGCGCGGCCGGATGGACGCGGCTGCCTTCGTAGACGAGGCCGTCCGGCCGGTCGCGGGCGAGGATCAGCGGCCCGTCGAGATCGACCACCCGCGCGCGCTGGGCGAGCAGTACGGCCGGTGCCATGGACAGCGACGTTGCCACCATGCAGCCGACCATGATCGAAAGCCCGCGCTGCTCGGCGGCGGCGGCGAGCAGCAGGGCCTCGGTCAGTCCGCCCGCCTTGTCGAGCTTGATGTTGACGGCATCGTATTTTTTGCCGAGCCGATCGAGCGACGCCCGGTCATGCACGCTTTCGTCGGCGCACACCGGAATCGGATGCGCCATGGCGGCGAGCACGTCGTCCGCCGAGGCCGGGAGCGGCTGCTCGACCAAGGTGACGCCGACGGCCGCGCAGGCGGCGAGATTTTGCGCGAGGTTGCCCTGGTCCCAGGACTCGTTGGCGTCGACGATCAGCTCCGCCCGCGGCGCCGCGCGCCGCATCGCCGCGATGCGCTCCGGATCGCCGGCCCCGCCGAGCTTGACCTTGAGGAGCGCGCGTCCGGCAGCCTTTGCGGCGGCGTCGGCCATCGTCTGCGGCGAGCCGAACGAGATCGTCAACGCGGTGACGAGCGGTTTTGGCGGGGCAAGGTCGGCGAGCGCATGGACCGGCCGGCCGGCGCGCTTGGCCTCGAGGTCCCAGAGCGCGCAGTCGAGCGCATTGCGGGCGGCGCCGGGGCGCATCGTTTGCTGCAGGACAGCCCGGTCGATCTCGTCCGCCAGCGCCGCGCGCTGTGCCGCGATCGCCGCCACCACGCCGTGCAAAGTCTCGCCGTAGCGCCGGTAGGGCACGCATTCGCCGCGCCCGCGATGGCGCCCGTCGGAGAGCTCCGCGACCACGACCACCGCCTCGGTGCGCGTCCCGCGCGCGATCGCGAAGCTGCCGGCGATCGGCCAGCGCTCGGTGGTGACCTTGAGGTCGAGCGGCATGGTGCGAGGCGGATCAGGCAATGACCGATCGGCTGTCATCGTCCGCGAAAGCGGACGATCCAGTAACCACCGACGTGTGCGTGTTCACTGGGTGCCCCGCCTGCGCGGGGCACGACGAGTCAGATTTTAGTTTCGCGGCCTCAGTCGAACCGCCCCGCGGCATGGGCCAGCATGGTGTAGACCTTGCCGGTCTCCGAGGTGAGGTAGTTGCGCGCCGTCGCCCCGCTGCGATCGTCGCGCGACACGTCGTCGAGCAGCCGCTCGAACTCGGCGATGTAGCGGTCGACCGTCTGCCTGAACTCGCGGTCGGCGCGGTAGCGCTTGCGGATTTCCTCGAAGGTGCGCTGTCCCTGCGCGGTGTAGAGCCGCTTGCTGAACACCGCACGCTCGCCGCGCTTGTAGCGGTCCCACAGCTCGGTGGCCGCATCGTGATCGATCATGCGGGCGATGTCGACCGAGAGCGAGTCGAGCGCTTCGATGTTGGGGCCGCGCGCGGGCGGACCCTCCTCGCGCGAGGCGCGGGAGAGCACGTCGGTGAGCCAGCCGCCGCGGCGGTCGCCGGCGGGGGCGGTCGCCTCCGGCCGCAGCGGGCTGACGGGCGCCGGACGGGCGCCGACCGCCTCCATGCGCGGCGCCGGGCGGCCGCCGTCGCGCAGGCCTCCGGCCGCGGCCATCGGCTCGCCGCGCCGGGCCGGCTCCGCCGCGTCGATGCCGCGGCCGTGCCGGGCGACGATGCGGTTGAGCTCGGCGAGCGCATCGATCTGCTCGACGATGACGCGGCGCATCTGCGCGGTGCTCTCCGCCGCCTCCTGCGGCAATTCCAGGATGCCGCGGCGCATCTCGTTGCGCGTGGTGTCGAGCTCGCGCTGCATTTCCGCGGCCATGTCCTTCATGTCGCGGACGATGCCGGCAAAGCGCTCGGCCGCCTGGCCGAACAGCGTGTGGATGTCGCCGCTCGCCTGCTCGTAGATGCCGTTGAACGCGTCGACCGTGCGCTTACGCTCCTCGTCGGCGGTGGTGCGCATCATGTCGTACTGCGAGGCGATCGCCCGCGAGCCGTCGGTGCTCGACTCGGCGACGAGGCGCGCCACGTCGCGCGCCTTCGACTCGGCGGCTTCGAACGTGTCCTTCAGCAGCCCGGCAAAGCGCACGAGCCGCTGGTCGAGGTCCGAGGACTTGCCGTCGAGGTAGGCGATGAACCCGTCGAGCGACTGGCGCCGCTCGCCGAGCAAGTCGGTGGTGCGCCGGTTGCTGGCGTCGATCGCCTCCGCCGCGGTCGCCAGCGCGCGGCTGTGCTGGTCGAATTGCTGCGCCGCCTGGGTGATGTCGCGCAGCACCCCGGTCGTGACGCCGTGGAAGCCCTTGATGTGCTCCTCTATCTTCGCGCTGGTCGTGCCGCTGCGCTCGCCGATGTCGCTCATCGTCGTCACGAATTCGCGCACGCGTGCCGAGAGCGAGCCTTCGATCTTGCCGAGATTCTCGGTCGCGCCGCTGAGCACCTCCTGCAGCAGCACATTGGCCTCGCGCAGGCGCTCGAACACCTCGGTGGTGTCGCGGCGCAGCAGCGCGTGGGTGTCCATGACCTCGGTCACCGCGGCGGCCGCCGTCTGCCGGGAATGCTCGACGCTCGCCTTCGCGTTCTGCTGCAGGTCGTCGAGCGAGCGGGCGAGCGAGGTGCTCGCCACCGTGCTCGCGTCGTTGATGATGCCGGCGATCTCCGAGCTGTTGCTGAGCATCTCGCGGGTGAACGACAGGCCCTTGGTCTCGATGGCGTGCAGGCTGTCCTTGGTGATGCGGTCCATGTCGGCCGCGAACTGCGTGCCTTTGCTGCCGAAGGCGGCCAGGAACGTGCCGTTCTTGTCGTCGAGGATGCGCGCGAGCTCCGTCGCCCGCTGGTTGATGCTGCCGGTCATTTCCTCGGCCTGCGCCGTGAAGGCGCGCACCACCTCGGCGCTGACCCCGAGCATCGTGCGCTCGACGTCGACGGCATTCTGCTTGAGCGTGGTGCTCACGCCGGCGGACACCGCGGTCAGCGAGCGCTCGACCTCGGTTGCATTCTGCTTGAGCGTGTTGCTGGCCCCCGCGGAAGCCGCAAGCAGCGTGCGCTCGACCTCGGTCGCGTTCTGCTTGAGCGCACCGGTGATCCCGGCGGAGACCGCGCCGAGCGTGTGCTCGGCCTCCGCGGCGCTCTGGCCGATCTGCTTGGCGAGGTTCGCCGACGCGGTATTGAGCGTTTGCTCGATCTCTCCGGTATTCTGCTTGATCAGCTTGGCGGCGTTCGCCGTCACCGCATTGACGGTTTGCGCGGATTCGGCGGCGTTCTGCCGAAGCTGGCCCGCCATGGCGGCGGAGGCCGTGGTGAGGGCCTGGGCGGCCTCGCCGGCCTCCTTCTTGAGCTGACCGGTGATGCCGGCGGAGGCCGCGGTAAGGGCCTGGGCGGCGTCGCCGGCCTCCTTCCGGAGCTGGCCGGTCATGGCGGCGGAGGCCGTGGTGAGGGTCTGCGCAGCCTCGCCGGCCTCCTGCTTGAGATGCCCGGCGACGTTGGCGGACACCGAGGTGAGCGTCTGCTCGACCTCGCCCGCGTTCTGCTTGATCTGCCTGGTGAAGCTCAGGCTGGCGGCGCCGAGCGTCTGTGCGGCCTCGCCGGCGTTCTTCGTCAGCTCGCCGGCAACGTTGGACGAGGCCGCGGTGAGCGAGC
>DASPZC010000088.1:0-8840 GCA_035636455.1 Xanthobacteraceae bacterium | reverse complement strand
CGCTTCGCGCGTCGACCTCTCCCCGCAAGCGGGGAGAGATGGAGCGCGTCGCCGACCGTAACGAGATCGCCGCGCCGCGCCGCCTTCATCGCCTCGATGGTCTCCTCGTTGGGCACGAGCGGCTCGAACGGCAACGCCTTTTCTGTCGCCACGCGCATCATCAGCAGCCGGAACGCGTCGGACACGGTCAGCCCGATCGAGGCGAGAACCGCCTCGGCCTCCTTCTTGATCTTCTCGTCGATCCTCGCCCGCACGACGGCATTAGCAGTCACGGCGATCTTCCCTGTTGTTGGTCGCTGGGCTACAATGTAGCTCATCTCGCCGGCAAATCAAGACCGGCGGATAGCCAGGGTCCTGCCGGCGGTTTGACGTGACTTTACAAATCTTTACCTGTGGTCAAAACGTCGGAAATACCGCGCCCCTAGATCGATGGCCGGACGAGCGAATCCGCTCGCCATCGACGAGGAGAACACCATGTCCGAGCAGAACGCAGTCAACCAACCGCCCACCGCTCCGGCGCCGCGCGCATGCCGCGGCCGGCTGGCCATCATCATCATTCTGGTTGCGCTCGCGGCCGGCGTCGCCGGCAGTTTCGTGGGCACGGCCTTCGGCCAGGGACCCGGCCCTTGGCACCCCGGCGCCTTCATGGGCGGCCCGATCGATCCGGCGCAGGCTGATCGGCACGTCGAGCGGGCGATCAAGCATCTGGCGATCGAGGCCGACGCCAACGCGGACCAGCAGGCGAAGCTCGTCGCCCTCGCCAAGGCGGCGGTGAACGATCTGCTGCCGCTGCGCGAGAAGGCCGTCGCCAACCGCAAGCAGGGCTTCGCCCTCTTCACCGCGGCGACGATCGATCGCGCCGCCGTCGAGCGGCTGCGCACCGAGCAGATGGCGCTCGCCGACACCGCGAGCCGGCGCATCGCCCAGGCGCTCGGCGACGCCGCCGAGGTGCTGAGCGCGGACCAGCGCCGCACCCTGGTCGAGCGGCTGTCGTCGTTCCGCGGCCGCCGGCACTTCTGGCATCACGGATGAACGTGTCGCAACGCATCCTGCTGATCGAAGACGACCTCCGCCTCGCCGGGATGGTGAGCGAATATCTCGGCGAGGCGGGGTTCCGCGTGGTGCATGCGGCAGACGGCAAGAGCGGACTTGCGCTCAGCGCGCGCGAGTCGTTCGACGCGGCGGTGCTCGACCTGATGCTGCCGGACATCGACGGCCTCGAGGTCTGCCGCCTCATGCGCCGGCAGGACGACACGCCGATCCTGATGCTCACCGCGCGCGGCGATGCCATGGACCGCGTCGTCGGGCTGGAGATGGGGGCCGACGACTATCTGCCCAAACCGTTCGAGCCACGCGAGCTGCTGGCACGGCTGCGTGCCATCCTGCGCCGGCGCAAGGGCGGTGCGCGCGCGGATGTCCTGCGGTTCGGCAGCCTGGAGATCGACCGTGGTGCGCGCGAGGTGCGGCTCAACGGGACGGTGCGTCCCTTGACCGGCTACCAATTCGCGCTGCTGCTGGCGCTCGCCGAGCACGCCGGCCGGGTGATGTCGCGCGACGCGCTGATGGACCGCGTCAAGGGCGAGCAGCTCGAGGCGTTCGACCGTTCGATCGACGTGCACATCTCGCGCATCCGCGCGGCGATCGAGGATGACCCGAAGAAGCCGCGCCGCGTCATCACCGTGCGCGGGGCCGGCTACGTGCTCGCCAAGGCCCAGGACTGAAAGGCGCGACCAGCCGCGATGAAGCGCCTCTACCTGCAATTCTATCTGACGATCGTCGCCAGCCTCGTGCTGGTGGTGCTGACCGGCGGCCTGCTGTTCGGCTTGCTGGTCGGCCACTGGCCGGTCGACCGGGCGTTTCAGATGGCAGGCGAGATCGCGGTCGCGGCGATCCCGCCGCTCGACGCGCCCAGAGAGGCGCAGCAGCGCGCCATCGACCGCCTGGCCGAGCGTCGTGGCGTCGACCTTGCGCTGTACGACGCGGAGCGCGCGCCGATCGCCGCGGCCGGCCGCCCGCTGCCGGCGCCCGGCCGGTTTCGCCGCGGCGGCGGATGGCTCTACGGCGCCACGGGTCCGGCCTGGTCGATCCGGCTGCCCGACGGCCGCTGGCTGGTGGCCGGCGTGCCGTCGCAGCGCTGGCATCCGGGGTTCGCGCTCATCGTCTTTCTCGGCGGAGCCGCGCTGGTCGTCGCACTCGTTGCCCTCCCGGTCGTGCGCCGCGTCACGCGGCGGCTGGAACGCCTGCAGACCAGCGTCGAGTCGCTCGGCTCGGGCGACCTTTCGGCGCGCGTGAAGATCGAGGGTCGCGACGAGGTGGCGCGGCTTGCCGAAAGCTTCAATCGCGCAGCCGCGCGCATCGAAAGCCTGGTCGGCGCGCACAAGATGCTGCTCGCCAACGCGTCGCACGAATTGCGCACGCCGCTGACGCGCATCCGGCTCGGCGTCGAATTGCTCAGGGAGAACGCCGATCCGAAGCGCAAGGCCGAGCTGGAAGCGGACATCGCCGAGCTTGACCTGCTCATCGACGAGATCCTGCTGGCGAGCCGCCTCGATGCGGCGGCGGCGCTGGACACCAACGAAGAGACCGACCTGCTGGCGCTGGCGGCGGAGGAGTGCGCGCGCAGCGACGCCTGCTCGCTCACGGGCGATCCCGTCCTGGTGCGCGGCGATCCGCGCCTGCTGCGCCGGATGATCCGCAATCTCATCGTCAATGCGGAGCAGCACGGCAAGCCGCCGATCGAGGCGCAGGTGCGAAGCAGCGCCGGCCGCGCCGTGCTGCGCATTTGCGACCGGGGGCCGGGCATCGCCGAGACCGAACGGGCGCGCCTGTTCCTGCCGTTCCAGCGGACCGCGGCGGGGGGCGGCGGGGCCGGCCTCGGCCTCGCGCTGGTACGGCAGATCGCCCAGCGCCATTCCGGCGATGTCGCCTATGGGGCGTGCGACGGGCGCGCCAGCTGCTTCACCGTCACGCTGCCGCTGGCGCGGCCGGCCACGTAGGATGGGTTGAGCGCAGCGAAACCCATCGATGGGTTTCGCGGCGCACGCAGGTCGGCTGTATGTAGCCGACCTGCGCACCATGATGCCGATCTCGGGTAAACTCGAGATCGGTGCGCGGCTCAACCCATCCCACGCTTACCTCCCATGACGCGCGTGATATGGTCCGGCAACGCTCGATCACTGAAGCGCCGGCGCGCCCATGCGAACGGGCAACTGGCCGCTTGAGCAAAAAGGAGAGAGAAGCGATGCGGCGATCAGCGTCGGCCGGTTGCCGCCATGCGGCACTGCTTGGTCTCATCGTCCTGGCGGCGACGTTGCGGCCGGCCGGCGCTCAGGTGAGCGAGGTCGCCGTCAATGTTTTTCCCGGCGGCTTCAACTGGGGCATCTATGCCGCGCAGGAGAAGGGCCTGTTCGAGAAGCACGGCATCCGCGTGACGGTGCAGGCAACGCCCGGCTCGGTCGCGCAAATGACCGGCCTCAAGGAGGCCAAGTTCGACATCGCCATGACGGCGGTCGACAACATCGTCGCCTACGTGGAGGGCCAGGGCGAGGCGCCGATCGGGCCGCAGCCCGAATTTTTTGCGTTCATGGGCAGCGACACCGGTTTCCTCAACCTCGTCGCGGTGCCGGAGGTGAAGGCGATCGGCGATCTCAAGGGCCGGACGCTCTCGGTCGATGCCCTGACGACCGGCTACGCCTTCGTGCTGCTCGACATCCTGCGCCGCAACGGGCTGAGCGACGGCGACTACGCCATCGCCAAGGTCGGCGGCACGGCGCAGCGCTGGACCGCATTGCGCGAGCGCAAGCAGGACGGCACGATGCTGTCGGCCCCGTACAATATTCTGGCCAAGGCCGAAGGGTTCACCCAGCTCGCGCGGGCGACGAAGGTGATCGGGCCCTATCAGGGCAACGTCGCGGCGGCGCGGCGTTCGTGGGCCGCCGCCAACAAGGACAAGGTGCTCGCCTATATCCGCGCCTACGTCGAGGCGATCGACTGGCTCTACCAGCGCGCCAACCGCGACGAGGCGGTGCGCATCCTGCGCCAGAACCTGCCGCAAATGTCGCAGGACCTCGCCGAGCGCAGCTATGACGAGCTGCTCGATCCGCAGGACGGCTTCTTCCGCAACGGCCGGATCGACATGCAGGGCCTCAAGACGGTCCTCGAATTGCGCAGCCGCTACGGCAAGCCGGCGACCTCGCTGACCGACCCGATGAAATACTACGACCCCGCCTATCATCAGGCGGCCGTCGGGGCGCGATAGTTACGCCTGTCGCCCGGACAAACCATCGCGCCGGTCGAGGCACGAATGCCCCCTCTGTTCGACAACAAGAACCCTGGGTCGCCGTCGGTCTTTCGGCCGGCGGCGCTGCTGCGCGAGGCGCGGCGGCAAAAGGGAATCGCGGCCGTCGATGTGCCCGCCGTCTGCATCCTCGACCCGGACGGCGACATCGTGCGCCGGCTCCGGCGCACGGGCCAGGCGCATCCGTTCGCGGGCTGGCCCTGCTATCACACGGCGCTCGACACCTTCGCGCTCGCCGGCAAGACGGTCGGCATCATCGGCTGCGTGGTGGGCGCGCCGTTCGCGGTGCTGATCGCCGAGCAACTCTTTGCCAGCGGCTGCGGCTTCCTGGTCAACCTGACGTCCGCCGGCCAGATCGTTGCGGCCGGCGAGCCTCCGTACTTCGTCATCATCGAGCGTGCGCTGCGCGACGAAGGGACGAGCTATCACTATGCCGCGCCCGCGGATTACGGCGAAGCCGATCCGCGGCTTGTCGCGATGGCGGCCGAAGCGCTCGCGCGGGAGGGCGTGCATGCCGTCGTCGGCGCGAGCTGGACGACCGACGCGCCGTTTCGCGAAACCGCCGAGGCGATCGAATCGGCGCGAGCGAAAGGCGTGCTGGCGGTCGAAATGGAGGCCGCCGCGCTCTACGCGTTTGCGCGGACCGTCGGCGCGCAGGTTCTCTGCCTCGCCCACGTCACCAACACGATGGGGCGGACGGAGCGCGACTTCGAGAAGGGCGAAGCAGACGGAACCGCCGACGCGCTGCGCGTACTCGAAGCAATTGTCGCGGCCTGGAAAGCGGAGTGATTTGAGGGGGGGACCGGCCCAACAAATTTGGCCTGGAACCCCCTCACCCGACGCGCTTCGCGCGTCGACCTCTCCCCTCCGGGGAGAGGTGATTGTTGGAGCATGATCTTTTCCGAAAACCGGCATCCACCCCGGATCAGGTCCGGGGCAGGCTTTTTCGGGATCATGCTCTACTGCGCGGGCGTCAGCTGGATGATGTGCCCGTCCGCCGATGAGCTCTCTCGCGCGGCGATGGACCGCGGCCGCGCGGTCTCCTGGATCGAGCCCCTGATCGGGCCGAGCAGGTTGCGGTCGATCATGGCGCGCTCGATCCGGTCGATCCGCGTGCCGATCGCGACCAGCTCCGGCTGACGCTGCCGGCTCAACTCGTCGAGCGATGCGCGCAGCCCGACGACGTCGCCGCGCGCTCTGGCGACGGTGGTCGCAAGTTCCGCCACCGGCTTGCGCCAGGAGTCCTCGGCGGCGTTTTGTGCCGCGCGGATTGCGTTCGTGCTGGTGCGCAGGGTGCCGAGGGCGTCGTCGATCTCAGCGAGCCAGCGGCCGGTGGCGCCCTCGCGCTCGCCCGCGGAGTCCGCGCGCGCGTTCAATCCCACGACCGCCGCATTCAAGGCTTGGACGGTCGCGTCGAGCTGGGAAAGCGAAGCCGCCTGCTCGCGCTGCATGGCCTCGATGGCCGGTGCGGCGACCCAGCCCAGGGCCTGCAGCACGCTCCATCCCACCGAGCCCGACACCGCGCCGAAGTTCACCGCGACAGCGGCGATCAGGGCGATCAGGAATGCCCGGGCGGCGCGGCTGCGCTTCGGGGGAGCTCCTTCGGCGGCGGGCACCGGTCCCGCGTCCGCGGAGGCGAGCCCTGCGTCCGGCCAGGCCGTCACCCGAATCGAGGTAAAGTCCGGCCGGCCGGGGGGATGACGCCGCACCCGATCGCGCGCCACGAGCCGCAATGGTTGCGATGGCCGCATGGAAAAATCTCCACAATCGATTTACCCATTGGTAGCCAAAACTGCTTGCGAATTCGCTGACAAACATAGTTGACGAGTCCTCACCGGCCCGGCCGCGGCGGACACCGGGCGGGCCGCCAGCAGCCAAATCGCCCCAAGTCTCGACATGGCTTCGGCGGCCCTGGGCGCGCCCGACATCATTAACCTGTCTTTACCGTTTGCCCGCAAATACGCGCACGATTTCATAAAATTTGACGGGTAATGCATTGCTCGCTGCATCGAGACGCAGAACCAGGGGCGAGGCGCTCGTGTTTCACCTGGCGGAGGCGAACATGGCTGTTTTGATCGCGCGGTTCATGAAGGACCAGTCGGGGGCCACTGCGATCGAGTATTCCCTGATTGCGGCCAGCATAGCGGGGGCAATCATTGCCGCAGTGCGGGCCGTCGGCACCAACGTGAATGCCATGTACACGAACGTGGCAAACGTGGTCCAGTAATCGCGATTTCGTGACCGACGCCCTGTCCTGCGAAAAGCGTATTGCGCCTGCCCAGGGTTGACCTCGCAGGCATGCACATATCTCTGTTGCCCTCACCCGCTTCGCGGAGCAAATGCCCTTCGCGCGCGACAGGTGAAATCGAGCCGTGTGCGTACCGTACCGCGAAGCGCAGGACGCGCGGCGGGGCGACGCGTCGAGCCCACACAGGATGAACCTTTTCGATTGCGTGGACTTTGTACTCATCCGGATCGCCGCGCATGATAAGGCGAAGCGATTCGGATGGCGCGACGCCGAATCTGCGGAGGCGATGCATGCTCGACGTCACACCCTATCTGCGGGTCACCCGGATCGCCTATTTCTCGATGGAAATCGGCATCCGCCCGGAAATGCACACGTATTCGGGCGGACTGGGCGTCCTTGCTGGCGACGCGGCGCGGTCGGCAGCGGACCTCGGCCTGCCGATGGTCTTCGTCACGCTCGCCAGCCGGCGCGGTTATCTGCATCAGGACATCGACCCCGAGGGAGCGCAAATCGACGGCGCGGATCCCTGGAATCCGGAGGATTACACCCAAGCCGCCGGCGTCATGGTCGCGGCTGCGATCGAGGGCCGCACGGTGTGGATCCGGCCGTGGCTCTACGAGCTGAAATCGCCGCTCGGACGCCAGGTCCCGATCGTTCTCCTCGACACCAACGTGGCGGAGAACGATCCGCGCGACCGCTCCATCACCGACCGGCTCTACGGCGGAGACGAGACCGACCGCATCAGGCAGGAGGTCGTTCTCGGCATCGGCGGGGAACGCGTTCTGCGGGCGCTCGGCTTTACGATCAGCACCTATCATTTGAACGAGGGGCATGCTGCGTTCCTGGCATTGTCGCTTCTGCTCAGGTATCGCCGCGCGCGCACGCCGGCGGCCAACAAGGAGCTGACCTACGAGATCGAGCAGGTTCGCGAGCAATGCGTCTTCACCACCCATACTCCGGTCGAGGCGGGGCACGACCGCTTCGAGTACCGCGACGTGCACCGCATCCTCGGGGATATCATCGAGCCCGACCGGTTGAAGCACCTGGCGGGCGCCGATCGCCTCAACATGACGCATCTTGCCCTGAGCCTGAGCGGCTACGTCAACGGCGTGGCCCGCCGGCACGCCCAGACGGCGCAAAACATGTTTCCCGGCTATCAGGTGCGTGCCGTCACCAACGGGGCGCACGTCCCGACCTGGATGCATCCGGCGATCGCCGAGGTGGTGCAGAAGGTGCTTCCGCACTGGGCGCGCGAACCGGTCAGTCTCGTCAACGTCGATGAAGTCCCGGCAGATTCGCTCTGGTCCGCGCATCAGCAGGCCAAAGGCGAGCTGATTGCCGAGATCGCGCGCGCCACGGGGGTCGCGATGATGCTCAATGTCCCGCTCATCGGCTACGCGCGGCGGATGACGGGCTACAAGCGGCCGGACCTTCTGTTCCATGACCCGGAGCGGCTGCGCGGCATCAACGCGCGGCAGCCGTTCCAGATCGTGATGGCCGGGAAAGCGCACCCGCGCGACGGGGAAGGCAAGGCGCTCATCCGGGCGATCCACGCGAACATGCACGACGTGAAGCCGCTCGCCGTCGCGTTCCTGCCCAACTACGACATGCGCATTGCCGCCAAGCTCGTCGCCGGAACGGACGTCTGGCTGAACACGCCGCTGCCGCCCTATGAAGCGTCCGGAACGAGCGGCATGAAGGCCGCTTTCAACGGGGTTCTGAACCTGAGCGCTCTTGACGGGTGGTGGGTCGAGGGCTGGGATGAAGGCGTGACCGGCTGGGCGATCGGACATGACGAAGACCCGCCGGACGCCGCCGCGCACGCCGCGGACCTCTACCAAAAACTCGAGAACACCGTCCTGCCGCTCTATTACACGGACCGCGCCCGCTGGATCTGGATGATGAAACAGGCGATCGGCAAGATCGGGTCCGTGTTCAACAGCCAAAGAATGATGCGCCGCTACACGACCGAGGCCTATTTCCGGCACTGATGGGCGGCGACGCCCAGTGCAGAAGCATCCCTTCGGCAGCGCCAACTCCTCTTGCGGACTTGCGTGGGTACGGGTTGCCGTCTACAATATGGGTACCCATATCTATATTCACGTATGGAAGGGTCACTATGAAGACGACCGTGGAAATTTCCGAGCCGTTGCTGCGCGAGGTCCGCAGGCTGGCGGCCCGCGAGGGCGTGACTCTGCGGACGTTGATCGAACGCGGGCTTCATCGCGTGGTCGCCGAGACAAAGGATGGAGCACCGTTCAAGCTGCGCCGGGCGAGTTTCAAGGGCAAGGGCCG
>DASPZC010000087.1:0-2776 GCA_035636455.1 Xanthobacteraceae bacterium | reverse complement strand
AATTCTGGCTGGGAGAGCGTGCGTGCATCCAGCTTCCGTGCACGACGCCGTCTCCGCGCGCATTGCCGCCGATCTGGATTTCGAATTGGGTATGTTTGCGGGCTCGGTGGCGTCGCTGGCAGTGCTCGGTGCGCCCGACCTCATCGTGCTGACGCTAAGCGAGTTCGCCGATCAGGCCTATCGCATCGGCCGGGCCGCCGAGCTGCCGCTGCTGGTCGACGCCGACCACGGCTACGGCAACGCCCTCAACGTCATGCGCACGGTGGAGGAGCTGGAGAACGCCGGCGTAGCGGCTCTCTCCATCGAGGATACAGACCTGCCACGGGGGTATGGGCGCTCGGACAAGGCGGAGCTGCTCTCCCTCGAGGAGGGTGTAGGCAAGATGAAGGCCGCCTTGGCGGCGCGGCGTGATCCAGACCTGGCGATTGCAGGGCGCACGAGCGCGATGGCCACCACCGGCGTTGAGGATGCGATCAGACGCGCCAAGGCCTACGAAGCGGCGGGCGTCGATGCCATGTTCCTGGTCGGCATCACGACCAGGGAGCAGCTCGAGGCTGCGGCGGCGCAGCTGCACATCCCCATCATCCTCGGCGGTGGCGGCACCCTCGGGGACCGCGCGTATCTCGCCAGCAAGGGCGTGCGCGTGTCACTGCAGGGCCACCAGCCCTTCCAGGCAGCAGTACGGGCCATCTACGACACGTTGAAGGCCCTACGCGACGGCACCGCACCGGCGGACCTGAAGAACCTCGCTTCCAATGAGCTGATGGCCAAGGTGATGCGCTCGGCCGACTACGTCGGCTGGACCCGTGACTTCCTCGGCGGTGCCGGCAAGGGCTGAATAGGGCCCGCGCGGCGCGCGCTTAAACTCCTCGCGCGAAGTCATTGGTCGAATCCGGCCTGGCTCGTGTCAGGAGCGACACTGCAGCGGTTCTCACAACCGCTATTGCCCAAATGGCAACTGCTGTTACGGCCTAGCCACGAGGTCCGTTCAGGGTCAAGAGCGGGACACCACGATGGGCGAGTAGGATTGCAAGTAATACCGAACTTCTTTGACGCTGACTCTCCGCGCCGTCATGGCCGGGCTTGACCCGGCCATCCACGTCTTTGATTTGTTTGCGTTCCAAGACGTGGATGCCCGGCTCAAGGCCGGGCATGACGGCGGAGCATAAACGAAGGTCGGTATAAGGACTTTGTGCACCACCCCACCCGGCCGCGCGCTGCGCGCGCGGCCACCCTCCCCGCTTCGCGGGGAGGGATTATTCCACCACGCGCATCACCGCTTCGATCTCCACCGTGATCTGGTTGGGCAGCGAGCCCATGCCGACGGCGGAGCGGGCGTGGCGGCCGCGCTCGCCGAGCACGGCGACGAAAAGATCCGAGCAGCCGTTGATCACCTTGGGCTGGTCCTTGAACTCCGGCACCGCGTTGACCATGCCGAGCACCTTGAGCACCTCGACCTTGTCGAGATCGCCGGCGGCGAGCTTCGCGGCGGCGAGCAGCTGCAGCCCGATGGTCTTGGCGTGCTCGTAGGCCTCTTCGACCGTCACGTCCTTGCCGACCTTGCCGGTGATGAGGCCGCCGTCGGCTTTGCGCGGGCCCTGCCCGGCCAGATAGATGACGTGGCCGTCGCGCTTGAACGGAACGTAATTGGCGACCGGCGTCGGCACCGCCGGCAGCTTGAGGCCCAGCTCGGCGAGTTTCTGTTCGGCGCTCATGCGGCGTTCTCCAGCTTGCGGAATTTTTGCGTTTCCTGCGGGTGCCACCAGCGGCCGGCGATGACCACGCCCTCGGACAGGATGCGCTTGTCGCCGGTCATGTGCTCGCCGACCACGTCGACGTAATCGAACTCGCCCTTCGCCACCGTCAGGATCGTGGCGTCGCCGATGCTGCCCGGCTTGAGGGTGCCGAGCTCGGGGCGCTTGAGCGCCATGGCGGCGTTCACCGTCGAGGCGGCGATCACCTCGGTGAGCGCCATGCCCATGCAGTGCAGCTTGGAGAGCGTCGTCACCTGGTCGAACGCCGGCCCGTTGACGCACAGCGCATGCACGTCCGACGAAATGGTGTCCGGATAGAAGCCGTTGGCGAGCATGCCGCGCGCGGTCTTGAACGCGAACGAGCCCATGCCGTGGCCGATGTCGAACAGCACGCCGCGCTCGCGCGCGCGCAACGCCGCCGCCTTGACCTTGCCCTGGCCGTCGAGCGGCGTGTTGGGGAACGGGCGGAAGCAGTGGGTGAGCACGTCGCCGGGGCGCAGGCGGTCCACCACGTCCTCATAGGTCGGCGGCGGGTGGTCGAGGTGGCACATCAGCGGCATGCCGAGTTCGCGCGCCACCTGCAGCGCCATGTCGAGCGGCGCGGTGCCGGAATTGCCGGAGGCATGGCGGCCGACCCGCACCTTGATGCCGACGACGAGGTCGCGGTTGGCGTCCGCCACCTCGACCGCGTCGAGCGGCGCCATCAGGCGCAATTCCTCGCTCTCGCCCACCATCACGCGCTTGGAGAACCCGAAAATGCCGGCGAACGAGACGTGCAGATAGGCGAGGATGCGCACCTGGCTCGGCTCGATCACGTGCTTGCGAAAGCCGGCGAAATTGCCCGGCCCGGCGCTGCCGGTGTCGATCGCGGTCGTCACCCCGCTGGTGCGGCAGAACTGCTCGGCGTCGATGCCGAGCGAGGTGCCGCCCCAGTAGACATGGGTGTGCAGGTCGATCAGTCCGGGCGTGACGATGTGGCCGGACACGTCGCGCACCTCGGTGCTGCGCTCGGGGCGCAGGCC
>DASPZC010000086.1:0-1709 GCA_035636455.1 Xanthobacteraceae bacterium | reverse complement strand
CAATCGCATGTGCGAAATCGCGCGCCTCGAACGGCTCGATATCGGCCTGCGTCTCTCCGACCCCGATGAAATGAACCGGCAGCTTGAACTTTTCCGCAATGGCGACAAGGATGCCGCCGCGCGCGGTGCCGTCGAGCTTGGTCATGACGAGGCCGGTCACGCCCGCGGTGCGCGTGAACTCCTCGACCTGGGAGAGCGCGTTCTGGCCGACCGTGGCGTCAAGCACGAGCAGCGCCGCGTGCGGCGCCGTCGGGTCGAGCTTGCGCATGACGCGCACGATCTTCTCCAGTTCCCCCATCAGCGCCGCCTTGTTCTGCAGGCGGCCGGCGGTATCGACGATCAGCACGTCGGCGCCGCGCTCGCGCGCCGCACCGAGCGCTTCGTACGCAAGCCCGGCCGAATCGGCGCCCGGGTCGCGCGCGATCACCGGCGCGCCGGTTCGCTCGCCCCAGATCTTGAGCTGATCGATCGCCGCCGCCCGGAACGTGTCGCCCGCGGCGAGCATCACGCTGCGGCCCTCGCCGCGCAGCCTGGCCGCAAGCTTGCCGATGGTCGTGGTCTTGCCCGAGCCGTTGACCCCGACCACCAGGATCACCGCCGGCTTCGCGCCCTCGACATCGAGCGGCCGGGCGACCGGGTCGAGCACCTTCTCGACCTCGCCGGCGAGGATCGCCTTCACCTCCGCCGCGGTGATCGTTCGGTCATGCCGGCCGGCACCGACGGCCGCGACGATGCGGCCGGCGGTCGCGACGCCGAGATCGGCGCGGATCAGCACGTCCTCGAGCTCCGCCAGCATGGCGTCGTCGAGCCGGCGCTTCGTCACCAGGTCGGAGATCGCGCCGCCGATCGAGGCGGACGACCGCGCCAGGCCCTGGCGCAGGCGTTGCCACCAGCCGCGCGAGGCGCCCGCCCTGTCGTCCGGACTGTCGTTCATGGCGGGTGCCGTGATAGCGGTTTCGCCATGACACCGGAAGAGATGCAAGGTCGCGTGCTCTACCGCGACGGCCTGATGCTGGTGATCGACAAGCCGGCGGGCTTTGCCGTGCATCGCGGCCCCAAGGGCGGCGCGAGCCTGGAGGATTTTTTCGACGCGCTGCGCTACGGCCTGCCGCGCGCGCCGGCGCTCGCCCATCGGCTTGATCGCGACACCTCCGGCTGCCTGGTGCTCGGCCGCCACCGCAAGGCGCTCGGCCATCTCGGCGCGCTGTTCAAGCACGGCAAGGTGGGCAAGACCTATTGGGCCGTGGTCGTAGGCGGGCCGGACGCGGACGAAGGCCGCATCGAGCTGCCGCTCGGCCGGCTCGACGCCAGCCGCGGCTGGTGGATGAAGCCCGACCCGAACGGCCAGCCGGCGGTGACGACGTGGAAGGTTCTGGGGCGTGCTTCACCTCTCCCCGCAAGCGGGGAGAGGTCCGCCGCGAAGCGGGCGGGTGAGGGGGCGCCGGGGGACAATGCTTCCTCGCAGAGGCCCCCTCACCCCGACTTTCTCCCCGCGAGCGGGGAGAGGGAGACCGCCGCCTTCGGCGGCGACGCTTCCCCTGCAGGGGAGGGTAAGCTCGCGTGGCTCGTGCTCGAGCCGCTCACCGGTCGCACCCATCAGCTGCGCGTGCACTGCGCCGCCATGGGCTGGCCGATCGTCGGCGACGCGATCTACGGGACCGCGCCGCGCACCGGCGGTCCGCCGCTGCATCTGCACGCGCGCGACGTGG
>DASPZC010000085.1:0-8355 GCA_035636455.1 Xanthobacteraceae bacterium | reverse complement strand
AGTCGGGCGACAGCGGCTCGCGCGGGTCGACCCGGTAGCGGTCGAAGTCGGTGACGCCTTCGCCGGCCAGGAACGTGTCGTCGATCAGGAATTGGCCGGTGAAGCTCTTCGCCGGCTTGAGGAAAATGCGGCGCGCCGCGTCGGCGAGGATATCGGGCGTGCGCGACCGGCGCATGATCGCGTCGCCGCCAAGCAGGTTCCTGATCGCCGACGTCGCGATGGTGGTGCGCGGCCACAGGGCGTTGACGGCGATGCCCTGGCCGCGCAACTCGCCGGCAAGCCCGAGCACCACCAGGCTCATGCCGTACTTCGCCATGGAATAAGCGGTGTGGTTGGCGAACCATTTTTCCTGCAGATCGAGCGGGGGCGAGAGCATCAGGATGTGCGGATTCTCTGTCCGCGCGAGGTGCGGGATCGCGTATTTGGAGACCAGGAACGTGCCGCGCGCATTGACCTGATGCATCAGATCGAAGCGCCGCATGTCGGTATCGACCGCCTTGGTGAGCTGGATCGCGCTCGCGTTGTTGACGACGATGTCGAGGGCGCCGAACGCCGCGACCGTTTGATCGATCGCGGCCTTGACGGCCATCTCGTCGCGCACGTCGACGACGAGCGGCAGCGCCCTACCGCCCGCCTGCCCGATCTGCGCGGCCGCGGTGTGGATGGTGCCGGGGAGCTTGGGATGCGGCGCGTCGGTCTTGGCCGCGATGGCGATATTGGCGCCGTCGCGGGCGGCGGCGAGCGCAATGGCGAGCCCGATGCCGCGCGAGGCGCCGGTGACGAACAGGGTCTTTCCCTTCAGGCTTGCCATGCACTTCGTCCCAGTCGACGACGATTCAGCCGGCGAGTGCCGCTTGCGCGTCGTTGACGCTCTCGGCGCCCTCGGTCACCGTGCGTTCGAGGCCGGGAGCAGTCACCGCGACATTGTCGGCGAAGAACCGCGCAATGGCGATCCGCGCCGCCGCATCCGCTCCGTCGCCGGCGCCCGCGCGGATCGCCGCGAGCGCCTCCTCGGCGAGCGCACAGCCGCCGGCCGCATGGGCAAACAGGCGCAGATAGGGCGTCGCGCCGGCGAGCGCCGCCTCGGGCGCCTTGTCGAGCCGAGGCAGCAGCCACCGGGTGGCGCGATCGAGGCTGTCGACCGCCTCCGCGAGCCGCGCGCCGGTCGCGCCCAAGGCCGGATCGTTGACGGCCTCAAGCGCCGCGACGGTGCTGCGCAAATCGTCGAGACAGGCCTTGACCGCGCCGCCGCCGGACAACGGCAGCTTGCGGGTGACGAGGTCGATCGCCTGGATGCCGTTGGTGCCCTCGTAGATCGCGGCGATGCGCGCGTCGCGCAGATGCTGCGCCGCGCCGGTCTCCTCCACATAGCCCATGCCGCCGTGCACCTGGACGCCGAGCGAGGCGACCTCGATGCCGATGTCGGTGGAGAACGCCTTGGCGACCGGCGTGAGCAGCGAGGCCCGTTCGTGCGCGGCCTTGCGCTCCGCCGCGCCGGCGGCGCGATGCGCCCGGTCGGTCGCGACCGCGGTGAGATAGCAGATCGCCCGCGCCGCCTTGGTCAGCGCCCGCATGGTGAGCAGCATGCGCCTGACGTCCGGATGCGCGATGATCGGGCTCGCGCCGGTACCGGCCGCGCCGGGCGCCCGTCCCTGCTTGCGCTCGCGCGCGAAGCCGAGCGCCTGCTGGGTGGCGCGCTCGGCGATGCCGACGCCCTGCAGGGCGACCGCCAGGCGGGCGTTGTTCATCATTGTGAACATGCAGGCGAGCCCGCGGTTCTCCTCGCCGACCAGATAGCCGACGGCGCCGCCATGGTCGCCGTACACCAAGGTGCAGGTGGGCGAGCCGTGGATGCCGAGCTTGTGCTCGATGGAGGGACAACGCACGTCGTTGCGCGCGCCGAGCGAGCCGTCGGCGTTCACCAGGAATTTCGGGATGAGGAACAGCGATATGCCCTTGGTGCCGGGCGGCGCATCGGGCAGCCGCGCCAGCACGAAATGCACGATGTTGTCGGTGAGGTCGTGCTCGCCATAGGTGATGAAAATCTTCTGGCCGGTGACGCGGTAGCTGCCGTCGGGCGCGCGCTCGGCCTTGGTGCGCAGCGCGCCCACGTCGGAGCCGGCCTGCGGCTCGGTCAGCTGCATCGTTCCCATCCACTCGCCGGAGACGAGCTTGGGAAGGTAGGCGCGCTTGAGCGCATCGGCGCCGTGCGCGTCGAGCGCCTCGATCGCCCCCATGGTGAGCACCGGGCCGATGGCGAATGCCGGCGAGGCTTCGTTCCACATCTCGATGCAGGCGGCGTTGACCGCGTGCGGGAGCCCCTGCCCGCCCCAGTCGGCGGAGCCGGCGAGGCCGTTCCATCCGGCCGCCGCCCAGGCGGTGTAGGCCTCCTTCCAGCCGGGCGGCATGGCGATGGCGCCGTCGTTGAGCGGGGTGCCGTGGACGTCGCCCACCCGGTTGAGCGGGGCGATCACGTCGGTCGCGAATTTCCCCGCTTCCTCGAGCACGGCGTCGAGGAGATCCTCGGCGAGGTCGCCGTAGAGGCCCTCGTCGATCGCCCGCTTGACGCCGGCGGCGTGCTTGAGCGTGAAGGAAATGTCGGCCACAGGCGCACGGTAGGTCATGACGTCATCCAGCAAAATTGCAGCACGCCATGCGGTTCATGCGGCCGTGAACCCGAGCTGGCCTATTCTTTCGCCAAAGTGGCCGCCTCGCGCCAAGCGTTAAGCAAGGCCGGCGGAGATTTGCAATGGTCAATGGCCGGGGTCGCGCATAAATCCGATCAGCCGTTCGGCCGGCCCGGCGGCAAGCGCACCGAAACGACATTACCCCTATCTCCGAACTTTCGTCATCCGAGGGGGCCCTGCCGCGTAGTCGACGCCGTGCTCGGCCGCCAAAATCGCGCCCTGGCCCTGATCGGCGTCGGCAAAATCGATCAGCACATTCTTGCCGAGCTTCGTCACAACATGCATCAATCGATACACGGAATAATCCTTCACGATGCCGTTGACGATACGCGACACGTCGGACTGGGCAATTTCGGCAATGCTTGCTACGTCCGCCTGTCTGAGGTTGCGTTCGTCGACGATCAGGGCGATTTCATTTGCAAGGGCCAGTTTCAGCCGCATTTCATCCGCGTCCGGATACCCCCGGTCGCGCAGGAAGTCGCCGCTTCCGACGATCGGCCGGGATTTGTTCTCGTTACTGGCGGTCATCGCTGTTCTCCTGCGTCGACGCCGGGCCATCCGGCGCCTCGTACGCCGCTCGGCGCGTCAGGCGGTCGGCCATGCGGGCTTCGAACCACTTTTCGTTGGATGCGTAGTGCGCGACCGCCACTTTCTTTCGTTCGATCAGCCGATCGACCTGTGTTCTGGGCATGTCTTTGCCGCGGGGCGACTTCTTCTTGCCGGCATCGAGAATGTAGATTACGGCGTGGAACCGCGTCAGGTAGTAAACCCTGTAAGTGTCATCATCGAAAAGGATGCGCACCTCGTCGATGCCGGCCAGCTTCCCCGTCAAGGCTTGGCGCTGGTTGCGCGGAAGGCGCCAGTGGTTCTGGATCGCGGTTGTCCTCGCATCCGCCGCCTCCAGCACCTCTCCTGGCAGGCTTTCGTAGGCGCGTTTCGCCTGCGCATTGACGAACACGACCTCTCGGATATCCACACTCGTCCGGCTGCTCATTTATAGCGGTTCCACTATAGCGTCAAGCGCCCGACCGTCGATCCACGTCAGCGGGTTACGAGCCCAGTTTCGATGATCGAACAAACGACCAATGTCGAGACGCGCACGATGCAGGCCGACCCGCGCGCGATCGCGGCGGCGGCGCGCGTGCTTGCCGAGGGCGGCCTCGTCGCTTTTCCGACCGAGACGGTCTACGGCCTGGGCGCCGACGCGACCAACGGCGCGGCGGTCGCGCGGCTGTACGCGGCGAAGGGCCGGCCGCGGTCCAACCCGCTGATTGTGCACGTGCTGGACCTCGCGGCGGCCCATCGCCTCGCGCAATTCGACGACGCGGCAACGCGCTTGGCGGCGGCATTCTGGCCCGGCCCCCTGAGCCTGGTGCTGCCGAAAGCGCCGCATTGCCCGGTCGCGGACCTGGCGACCGCCGGGCTCGACACGGTCGCGGTGCGCATGCCCGATCACCCGGTGGCGCGCGCGCTCATCGAAGCATTGGGCCGGCCGGTGGTGGCGCCGTCGGCGAACCGGTCCGGGCACGTGTCGCCGACCAGCGCCGGGCATGTGGCGGCCGACCTCGGCGGCCGCATCGGCCTGATCGTCGACGGCGGGCCGACCAGCGTCGGCGTCGAGTCGACGATCGTCGCGTGCCTGTCCGGGCAAGCGACGCTGCTGCGCCCGGGCGGAATTTCGCGCGCGGCGATCGAGGGCGTGCTGTCGGTTCCGCTCGGCGATCGAACATCCGCACCCGCCGGCGCGCCACAGGCGCCCGGCATGCTCGCCTCGCACTACGCGCCGAACACGCGCCTGCGCCTGAATACCGATGCGGTCGCGCCGGGCGAGGCGCTGCTCGCTTTCGGACCGGATCTGCCGGGCGGCGCCGCGCAGGCCGCGGCGGTGCTCAACCTGTCGCCGGCCGGCGATGTCATCGAGGCGGCGGCGAACCTGTTCGCCTATCTGCGCGCGCTCGACCAGTCGGGCGCCAGCTCCATCGCCGTGATGCCGGTGCCGCACGAAGGGCTCGGCGAAGCGATCAACGACCGTCTCGAGCGGGCTACGGCGCCGCGGGTTGACGGGGCTAAATCGTCTTGACCCCCCATGGCCGCGAGTTTATCTAACTAGTCTGACTAGTTCGAGGCTCCCATGACCCAAACCAATATATGGAAACTACAGGATGCCAAAGCGCGATTCTCCGAAGTCGTCCGGCGCGCGCGCACAGGGCAGCCGCAGCAGGTGACGGTGCACGGCAAGGAAGCCGTGCTGGTCATCGATCCCGAGCGCTTCGAGGTGAGACCCAAGACGCAGCCTGCGCCTACGATGGCCGATTTCATAAAACGAACAAGAAAATACAAATTTGATATCGATGTTGAATTCGATCGGCCCCTGATCATGGACTTTCCCGAGCCGCGCGTGCCTGGTTCACGCAGGCGGCGGCGGTGAAGTGGCTCCTCGATACCAATGTCGTGTCCGAAAGCGCACGGCCGCGTCCCGACCCCGGAGTGCTCGCATGGATATCCGGCCAACCAACCGAGCAGATGGCGATCAGCGTCGTCACGCTCGCGGAACTGCGCGACGGTGCCTCGACAGTGGCTGATGAAAGGCGTCGGCAACAATTCGAGCGGTGGATTGATACTGATGTCGCAACGTCATTCGCACATCGCACATTGCCTTTGACGATCGAAATATTAGCTCACTGGCTCTTCCTCGGCCGTAGACTCTCCGCCAAGGGTAGACCGCGCGTCGCGCCAGACCTGTTGATCGCCGCGACCGCGTGGGTTCATGACCTCACCGTCGTCTCGCGCAATTTCCGAGATTTCACCGGCACAGGTATCGTCGTGTTCGATCCATGGACCAGGAATACTCACCACATGGACGTGCCGTGATGCGAGCGAACCCGATCGCCGCAGACACACCCCTGCTCGATCGTTTCGCCGCGATCGTCGGCACCCGCTACGCGATCACCGATCCGTCGGCGCAGGAGCCGTACCTGATCGAGCAGCGCGGGCTCTGGCGCGGGCGCACGCCGCTGGTGCTGCGGCCCGGCACGGTCGGCGAGGTCGCCGCAATCCTCGCGCTGGCCGACGAGACGCGCACGCCGGTCGTGCCCCAGGGCGGCAATACCGGGCTGGTCGGCGGCCAGGTCCCGCACGCGGGCGAAATCGTCCTCTCGCTCAGCCGGCTCGACCGCATCCGCGAGGTCGATCCCATCTCCAACACGATGACCTGTGAAGCGGGCGTGGTGCTGGTCCGCGCACAGGAGGCGGCGGCCGACGCCGAGCGGCTGTTTCCGCTGTCGCTGGCGGCGGAAGGCAGCGCCACCATCGGCGGCAACCTCTCCACCAATGCGGGCGGCACGGCCGTGCTCGCCTACGGCAATGCGCGCGAACTGGTGCTCGGCCTCGAAGCGGTGCTCGCCGACGGGCGCGTCTGGAACGGCCTGAGCAAGCTCAAGAAGGACAATACCGGCTACGACCTCAAGAACCTGTTCGTCGGCGCGGAAGGCACGCTCGGTGTCATCACCGCCGCGGTGCTGAAGCTTTATCCGCGCCCGCGCGCGGTCGAGACCGCCTTCGTCGGCCTCCGCTCGCCGCGCGACGCGCTGGCGCTGCTCGGGCTCGCCGGCGAGCGGGCGGGCGGCACGGTGACGAGCTTCGAGCTGATGTCGCGCCGCTCGGTCGAGTTCGCGATGCGCCACGGGCCGGGGGTGCGCGATCCGCTGGCGGCGCCGCATCCGTGGTACGTGCTCATCGAGCTGTCCTCGCAGCTGCGCGAGGGCTTGCGCGCCTCGCTCGAAGATTTGCTCGCGGCGGGCGCGGAGCGCGGGATCGTCAGCGACGCCGCCGTCGCCGCCAGCCTCGATCAGGCCAAGGCGTTCTGGCATCTGCGCAACATGCTCTCCGAGGTGCAGAAGGCCGAAGGCGGCTCGATCAAGCACGACGTGTCGGTGCCGGTCGCCGCGGTGCCGGACTTCATCGAAGCGGCGCGCGCCGCGGTCGAAGCCCTGATCCCCGGCTGCCGGCCGGTGCCGTTCGGGCATCTCGGCGACGGCAACATCCACTTCAATGTCAGCCAGCCGGTCGGTGCCGACAAAGCGGTGTTCATTTCCCGCTGGGGCGAGGTGAACGCGTGCGTGCACGGCGTCGTCGCCAAGTTTCACGGCTCGATCTCGGCCGAGCATGGGATCGGCCGGCTCAAGCGCGATCTCCTGCCCGGCGTGAAGGACAAAGTCGCGCTCGAGCTGATGCGCGCGCTCAAGCGCGCGCTCGATCCCCACAACATCCTCAACCCCGGCAAGGTGCTGTGAGCGACGCGTCCCCGGCCCTCGCCGTCTCGCCGATGGCCGACGGCGACACCGAGGCGGTGGTCGCGCTGTGGCAGCGCTGCGGCCTGACGCGGCCGTGGAACGATCCGGCCGCCGATATCGCGTTCGCCCGGCGCGGGCCGAATTCCGCTATCCTGGTCGGCCGCCGTGACGGCGCCGTCGTCGCGACCGTGATGGTCGGCCACGACGGCCATCGCGGCTGGTTCTACTATCTGGGCGTCGAGCCGGGCCTGCAGGGACAAGGGCTCGGCCAGACTATGACCAAGGCCGCGGAAAGCTGGCTCGTCGCGCGGGGCATCGCCAAGGCGCAACTGATGGTGCGCGCCGACAACGCGCGGGTGCGCGCCTTCTACGCGGCGCTCGGCTACGGCGAACAGGAACGTATCATTTTCGCCAAGTGGCTCGACGGCCGCGACCTTACGCCGTGAACACCTGCCTTCGCGGGCTCGACAGGCGATCCGTCACGAGCGAACCCGCAGCTCGTGATAGTTGGAGAATTTCCGCAGGGTCTTGTCGTAGCGCGTCGGCTCGAGCAGCGGCAGCGCGCGCTTGAGGGCCGCGTTGCAGATCGGCGAAGTATGCCTGACATAGAGGTCGACCGGATCCAGCAGGTGCCGCAGGTGCAGCTTGGGATCGTAGTTCAGGCCGCCGCTGCGAAACCATTTGTAGCCGTTGGCCATGGCCCACGTGATCATGTCGCGCACGATATAGTGATAGAGATGCAGTCGCAGCGCGACGGAATAATCGAGCCCGACATATTCGGCATAGATCGCGTCGCCCTCGATCATGCACATGGCAAAGGCAACCATCCTGCCGTCCTGGCGCCAGACGAAGAAGCGCGCCTTGTCCGGCATCAGGCGCCCGATCGCGCAGAAAAATTCCTTCGTCAGCTTCTCGACGCGGAGTTTTGCCCGGTCGTAGACCGCGAGATAGAGCGGGTAGACCTCGTCGATCAGCGGCGCGAGATCGCCGACTAGGCTCATGGCGATCGGCGGCGCCTGCGCGGCAATTCTGAACTTCCGGCGCAGCTTGGCGCGGGTCGCGCTGTTGAGCGCCCGCTTCATGTAGTCGTCGAAGCTCGGGTAATCGATGTTGAGCTTGGTCATCGGCATGCTCGGCACGCGGATGAAGCCGCGTTGCACGAAACATTCCAACGACGCCCGGTATCTGGCGGGAAATTCCTTGAGCACGATGAGCGAAGCCTTCTGCCGGCGCGCGTGACCGACGATGGTCGAGGCGAGGGCGCGAGCATGAAACCCGCGGGAGACGTCGTCCGCACCGTCGAGGTGGCCTTCGCCGGCGGCGCATCCCACCATCAGCGCGCGCATGCGCATGAAGCGCGGAAAGAGCCGGCGAAC
>DASPZC010000084.1:0-12815 GCA_035636455.1 Xanthobacteraceae bacterium | reverse complement strand
GATCAGGGCGATCGTGCACAAACTCGCGCGATGCCCATGTTGCGGAGCCAGGGGCAGAGCGTATAGCCCGCGTAGGCTATGACGCAGTAAGACTAACCCACCCTACAAACAAAACGCCCCTCACGGCCCATATTGCGGCGCCGGCGTCTCGTTGAAATCGGTGCGCTCGTCGGTGACGCAGTTGAAGCTGGTGGCGAGCGTGGGGTCGCCTGAGCCCTTGTAGACCGGGATCTGCGGATAGGCGCACAGCGGACGCTGCAGGGCGATGCCCGCTTGCGCGAGGTCGTTGTTGTACTTGGTGGCGATCACCGAGGCCGGCGCGACGCCGCTCTCGACCCAGCGCGTCAGCGCGCTCAGGAGATCGTGCTGCGGATCGAAGCTCGGCGCCTGCTGCTGGATCATGCCGCCGAACGAATTCGGGCCGGGCCCGTCCTTGCAGTGCCACATGCCCGGCGCCATGAACACGCGGGCGAACTGCTGGGTCTGCTTGATCGTCCCGGGCGACACCGCGCCGAACATGGTTTTGGCCAGCGCGTTGAAATAGTTGATGGTGCTGGGCGAGGGGATGAGCGGGTCGGCCCAGCCGTGATAGAGGATGAGCTTGCCGCCGCGGCCGGCGAACGCGCGGAGATCCGTACTGGTGGCGTTGAGGTCCGCGGCCAGCACCCGGTCGACGGTGGCGACGTCGGCATTGAAGTCGAAGCTCTGCCACTGCCAGGTGAGCCCGAACACCCATTTGAACAGGCTGTCGAACGACGGCTCGTTCAGATTTTCGTTCAGCGCGAAGCCGAGCCCGGCCGGGTTGCTGGTCTCCGAGCCGCGCGCATTGCCGGGATTGATGATGGCGCCGTTGCTCGGATTGACCGGTCCCGCGTAGTACGCCTTCATCGCCGCGAGCTGGTCGGCGGTGAGGCAGGTCGGCGCGTCGGTGCCGGCCGGGCACAGGAGCTTGGCCGGGTCGAACGTGCAGTCGCGCGGATCGGTGAGGAAGGCGTCGCTCTTGAGCCCGCCGTCCTGGCCGCGGCACTGGGTGAGCACCGCCTGGTTGACGACGTCGAGCTTGGTCACCGGGATGTAGCCGGTCGGCGGCAGGTGGGTCGCGCGATATTGCGCCACCGTCACCGTGTGCAGGTGCGTGCGGTTGTGCGCCGGCGCGCCCGCCAGGATGCCGTCGTAGTCGTCGGGGAAACGCTGCGCCTCCATCAGCGCCTGCTGGCCGCCGGTCGAGCAGCCGGCGAAGTACGCACGGTTCGCCGGGCCGCCGTAGAACGCCTGGATCAGCGCCTTGGAGAAGGTCGTCATCAGGTGGGTCGCGCGCCAGCCGAAATCCCTCCACTTCTCCGGATGGCCGACCAGCGCGTCCGCGCTCACGCCGTCGGCCGGAGAGGTTCCCATGTCGGTGTTGGCGGTGGCGAAGCCGTTGTTGATGCCGGCGGCGAGCTCGCTTTGGAAGAACCCGCCGGCGTAGCCGCCGTTGCCGGTGCCGAGATAGCGGCCGTTGTAGCGCTGGGTCGGCATCCAGACCTGCACGTTGATGTTTGAATCCGAGGTGGGCCGGATGGTCGCGCTGACCTGGCAATAGGGCGGCAGGTCGGCGAAGGCGAGGTGCCAGGCGTCGGGCGCCACGTAGGGGCCGCCCGGCTGCGACGTTGCCGAGTTGATGGTCGTGTCGGGGAAGCCGAACGCGGCCAGGCTCTCGCAGCTGGTCGGCGTTCCGGCGCCGGCCGGCGGCACCGCGAAGGCGAGCACGCCGAAGAGGGCGACGGAGATGACGCGCGCGCGAACGTTCTGCGGCAAGCTGGTGTGAAGCCTCGCGGTATCCGGCGTCATGCCGCGCCTCCCTATGGCCCGTCACCCCTTCGGCCGCTCGACCTCCGCCAACAGCCGGTCGAGCCGCGCCATCAGTTTCGCCGGCGCGTTCAACCGCGGGGAGCGGCGAGCGGGCCGACGATCCATCGCCATGGCGACTCCGAAGCGATGCGGGTTCGGTTGCGAGAAGGGCGATCCCGTGCCCTTCCGGTACGATGGTGCGGAAACGCCCAAGCCGGCGCGCAGGTTCCATAGAAGGGACCCTGCCCGGGGGGGCGCGGCGCAGCGCCATGAGCGCGCTGACGCGCGGCTTCGATGGGCTCTGCAGTGTGCTGAAGACCCGAGGTCCAAAAAATTTAGCGGCAATCCGGGTCCCGGATCAGCGGCGCACCGTTCCGCTTCGCTTCACGCTGCGCCGCATCCGGGACATCGCATGTCCCGCGTCGAAACAGATCGAAATATCACCAGCGCGGGTCGAACGGCCGGTAGGTCGGCGGCGCCGCCTCGACCACCTCCTCGTCATAGTCGCGCGGATAGGCGGCCCAGGAACGCTGCCACGGCCGCGCGACCGGGGCGGGCGGCCGCGGCTCCACCTCGACGTAGCGGCCGCGATAGGGATCGTACGGATCGGCCCAGCCAGAGGGCGGATAGGCCGGCCGGTAGGGCCGATAGCTGTAGCGCTCGGGCACGTAGCGCGGCGGCGCGTAGGCGGGCGGCGGGGGCGGAGGGCGTTGGTACTCGTAGCTGCGCTCGCTGTAGCGCTCGGTGTAGAGGTCGGCGGCCGATGCCGGCGTTGCGCTGCCGGCCGCGGCTCCCGCGGCAACGGCGATCAATGCGGCATGGCAGACGATGTGCGGCCGGCCGAACCAACTGACGATACGCATTGCGGCCTCCCTGGCTCGACGTAAAACTCCCCGTCGCGCCGCGCGAGGGTCCACCTACATTGAGGCGGGATTCAGACGACAGGGGTCAGATGTCAGATGTCAGATGTCAGATGTCAGATGTCAGATGTCAGAGATCAGATTGCAGGGGAGCTTTCCTGTCACTTTGTTCATCTGACCTCTGACCTCTGATCTCTGTCATCTGACCTCTGTCATCTCCATCCCTTCATCGGCCACTCGAGCTTGCCCAGCGCGGCGTGCTCCGGCCACACCAGCACGTAGTCCTTGCCCTTGAGCTGGATGATGTAGGTGGCGGCGAGGCTGTTCTGGCCGGTCTCGTCGTATTTGACGCCGCGATAGCCCATCATCAGCTGCTCGGGCTTGAGGTCGGTCGCCTTGAGCGCCGCCTGGATTTTTGCCGGATCGGTCGCGCCGGCGCGATTGACCGCCTCGGCCATGGCGAGGAAGCCCTGCATGTTGCGGCCCGAGGTGTCGTCGAGGTCGCGGCCGGTCTTCGCCTTGTACAATTCGTTGATGTGCCAGGTGGTGCTGTTCGGCTTGCCGATGTCCCAGGCGCTGCGGTTGAGCGCGCCCTGGGCGATGTCGCCCACCGCCGGGATGAACGAGGGGTCGGAGAAGCCGGTGTCGTCCCCGATGATCATCGGCGGCAGATAGTCGAGCGCCCGCATGGTCTTGAGATAAAGGATCGAGTCCGACGTATAGCTGATGAAGATGACCACCTCGGGCTGCTTGTCCTTGAGCGTGAGCACTTGCGCCGACACGTCAGCCGCGTTGGCGCTGTAGGGAATGCGCGCCGCCACCGGGATGCTGTTCTTGCCGGCCGCCGCCTCCACGGTGTCGGCGACCGAGGTGCCGTAGTCGGTGTTCTCGTTGACGATGGCGATGCTCTTGATCGGCCGGCCGGCTTTGCGCATGTCGGCGAAGAAGCGCATGTAGGTGTCGGCATAGTCCGAGGCGATCGGCGTCACCCGGAAGGTCCATTTGAAGCCGCGGCCGGTGATGTTGAGCGCGGCCGAATCGCCGACCACGAACGGGATGCCGTAGCGCTCGGCCACCTGCGTTGCCGTGAACGTGCACGAGGACTGATAGGCGCCGTAGAGCACGTGCACCCGGTCCTGGGTGACGAGGCGCAGCGCCTGGCTCTGCGCCACCGACGGGTTGCCCTGGTGGTCGGCGAAGACGAGGTCGAGCTTGGCGCCGCCGAGATCGGGCAGGCCGGCGCTCTCCGCGAGCGGCAGGCCCTTCATCTCCGGATGGGCGTTGTTGACGATGTCGGCCGCGACCTCGGCCGCCGCCTTCGACGCCTGCCCGGCCGCCGCCGCGTTGCCGGTGAGCGGCCAGAGGATGCCGATCTTCACCGTCTCGGCGGCGTGCGCGCGCGGGGCGAACGCCAGCGCGACAAGCATGACGGCAAGCGCGAGAAATTTCCGCATGGGCTTCCTCCCGGGGTTATCTGGTTTTCTTGGCGCGAAATCTTGCACGCCGGCACCGGGCAGGGAAGGCGCCTTCTCATCTGCGCCGTCATCCTGAGGTGCTCGGCGCGAAGCGCCGAGCCTCGAAGGATGGGAACAGACGCCGCGCCTGTGTCCATCCTTCGAGGCTCGCGCGACTTCGTCGCGCTCGCGCCTCAGGATGACGGAGAGTTGGTATGATCAACCCCATGCGCCCGCTCTCCGTCCTCGACCTTTCCTTCGTCACCTCCGGCGGCTCCGGGGCGGCGGCGCTCGCCAACAGCCTCGATCTCGCGAAGCTCGCCGACCGTCTCGGCTACACGCGTTACTGGGTCGCCGAGCATCACAACCTGCCCTCGATCGCCAGCTCGGCGCCCGACATCATGATCGGCCAGATCGCCGCGACGACGACGCATCTGCGGGTCGGCTCGGGCGGGGTGATGCTGCCCAATCACGCGCCGCTCATGGTGGCCGAGCGGTTCAAGGTGCTCGAGGCGCTGTTTCCCGGGCGCATCGATCTCGGCATCGGCCGCGCGCCCGGCACCGATCCGGTCACCTCGCTCGCGCTGCGCGGACGCCAGGACATCCGCGCCGACGACGATTTCCTCGAGCGCTTCCAGGAATTGATGCTGTGGGAGAGCGGCGGCTTTCCGGCCGGCCATCCGTTCCGCAACGTGCGCGCCATGCCGGCGGACGTCCCGCTGCCGCCGATCTGGCTGCTCGGCTCGAGCGACTACAGCGCCGAGCTTGCCGCCATGATCGGCGCCGGCTTCGCCTTCGCCCACCACTTCGCGAGCTACGACGCGGTGGCGGCCCTGCGCAGCTACCGCGAGCGCTTCCGCCCCTCGGACCGGCACCAAAAGCCCTATGCGATTCTCGCCGTTGCGGTGGTGAGCGCGCCGAGCGACGCCGAAGCCGAGCGGCTCGCCTTGACCGTCGACCTCAACTACGTGCGCCGCTCCAAGGGCGAATACCTGCCGCTCGCAAGCCCGGAGGAGGCCGCCGCCTACCCGTTCACCGAGGCCGACCGGCGGCACATCGCGCGCAACCGGGCGCGGGTGTTCGTCGGCAGCTCGGCCACGGTGCGCGCGAAGCTCGGGCCGCTGATCGAGACGGCGCAGGCCGACGAGGTGATGATCACCTCGGCCATCTACGACCACGCCGCACGCAAGCATTCCTACGAGCTGATGGCGCAGGCGTTCGGGCTCGCGGCATCCGACGGCGCACTTAAGGTTAAAGCTGAACCTTAAGCCGGATTTTTTGCGTCGATGATCTAACAACGCGGCCGGCGCGGGCTTATATGGCGGCTACAGCTGTACCGGATGGTTCCCTGTCCCCCCGACCCAACCGTCCGGCGAAACCCCGGCCGCCCCACGAGCCGGGGTCTTTTTTTGCGGCACGCGCCGAGCCGGTCAGACGTAGGTTTGCGGCGGACACGCCTATTCCGATACCGCTTTGGCGACAGCACCGTGAAACGTCAGCAGCGCTGGCCGACAATTGACTCGGCAGCGCGAACATTTCGGCGTAGCGTGTCTATCTGAATCACAGGGGTCATCCGCAAGGGAGGCCGGTGTGGGAGTTCTGAAGTTCTATTGCCCGCGCGACGGTCACGAAATCGACGTCGGCATCGACACCGAGCCGCGCAGCCTGCGGGTGATCCGCGCGTTCCGCGTGCGCGCGTGGTGTGCGGTGTGCAAGCAGACGCACGAATGGCGCGGCGCGGAAGGCTGGATCGACGAGCCGCGCGCGGCCTGAACAGACGCCATTCTTCCTCGCCGCCCGCTGGCCGGGTTTTCCGGCCTTTCCTTTTGAATTTGTGTCGTCATGCCCGGCCCCGGATTAAGTCCGGGGCAGGCTCTTGTGCTGGGCATCCCCGTCTTTGGCCCGACGCTCAAGGCGCGGATGGCAGCGGAAGTCGGGTTTACCCGACTTCCGCCAAACTCTTGACGAGACCGCAAGTCGGATAAATCCGACTTGCGGGCGACAAGTCCGGCCATGACGAACTGGAGGACCCCGGCCTTTTTTGTTTGCGCGGCGGCCGGAACCAAATTCCACCGGCGGTGTTGTAGCGGTGAAGCGACAACAGCCATGCCTCCCACCGACAAGACTGCACAAATATTCGCACTGGCCCTCGGGGTCCTGTTCATCGCCGTGCTGACGCTCAATGCGTTCGCGTTCTAGCGCATGTTCCGGCGAAGTGGGCACCGGTTCGCCGATAAGAACATGCGCCATTCAAGGATTTCCAGAACGTGTCCCGATTCCAAAGGAACGGGACACGGCGAGGGGGAGCATGGGCGGCAAGCGAAAGCCCGGCCGAAGAGCGCCCGATCCCTGGGGCGACCTCCAACCCGATCGCTTGCCCGCGGATGACGACGTCCCGCTGACCGGGTCCGATGGGTTCGCGGGCGAAGATGCGCGCCCGCTCGATACCGACGAGGACCCGCCGAAGCGCATGAGCGAATTCGACGTTCCGGTTTAGGATCGTAGGATGAGTAGACGCCCGCGAAAGCGGGCGGAAACCCATCGATGGGTATCGCCGCGCACGCAGGTCGGCTTGTAGCCGACCTGCGCTTCATAATGCCGATCTCGGGTAAACCCGAGATCGATGCGCGGCTCAACCCATCCTACAAGTCCGGACAAATCCGCACTAAATCGAACGATTGCCTTGGGCCGGCCTTAACGGGCGGGCGGCGAGCATGGCGTGGCAGGCGGAACTTACGTGGCCGCAGCGGCGTTGCGCCTGCGCTCGGAGGCTCGTGTCATGCGCTCACGCGCTTCGCATTCGGACGACGTCGGGCACGACGTGCTGGTCACGGTGCTGCTCGGCCTCGCGGTGGCGGCTTGTCTGGCGTTGGCATTCTGAGGACAGATGTCAGATAACGTCGCCTGACTCCGTCATCTGTCATCTGTCATCCGCCATCTGATCCGCCATATCGTCCCGTTGCCGTCCTCGCTCACCAGGAGCGAGCCGTCGCGCGCCACCGCGACGCCGACCGGCCGGCCCCACACCGAGGAATCGCTCACCACGAAGCCGGTCATGAAGTCCTCGTATTCTCCGGTCGGCACGCCGTCCTTGATGCGCACGCGCACCACCTTGTAGCCGGTGCGCTTGGCGCGGTTCCACGAGCCGTGCTGGGCGACGAACGCATCGCCCCGGTACTCGGCGGGAAATTGCTCCGCGGTGTAGAACGCGAGCTGCATCGAGGCCGAGTGGGATTCGATCAGCACGTCCGGCACCGTGACCTTGTCGCGAAGATCGGGCCGCTCGCCGCGATGGCCCGGGTCCTCGTGCGCGCCGATGTAGTACCAGGGCCAGCCGTAGAAGCCGCCCTCGCGCACGCGCGTGACATAGTCGGGCACCAGGTCGTCGCCGAGGTTGTCGCGCTCGTTGGTCGAACACCACGCGTCGCCGCTCGTCGGGTGCACCGCGAGCCCGACGCAATTGCGGATGCCGGTCGCGAAGGTTTTTTCATTCTTTCCCTCGGAGTCGAACGCCAGCACCAGGGCGCGGTCCGTGTCCGCGCCCCAGTTCGCGCCCATGCCGTGCTCGGCCTCGTAGCGGGCGAGCGCGGCCGCGTCGCGCCGGCCCATCCCCTCGGCGGCGTTGGAGGCGGAGCCGACCGAGACGAACATGCGCGTGCCGTCGTTGGAGAAGGCGATGTCGCGGGTCGAATGCCCGCGCTGCACCCACCGGCCGCGCGCATGCGGAAGCGCGGGCACCACCGCTTCGGCGCGCCCGCGCGCCTTGAGATCGCCGTTGCGGTAGGGGAAGCGGACGATGGAGCCGGTGTTGGCGACGTAGAGCCATTGCGGATCGGGTCCGGCCGGATAGAACGCGAGGCCGAACGGACCGTCGAGTCCCGACGCGAACACCTGATTCTCGCTCGGCTGCGCGGCGCCGTCCGGGACCCGCAGCACCCGGATGCGCCCGGGACCGGATTCGGCGACGAAGACATCGCCGTTCGGCGCCGCCCGCAGCGCGCGCGGGTCGCTCAGCCGCGAGGCGAGGAGGTCGACGCGGAAGCCGGGCGGAACCTTGGGCACCGCCCCGGCCGGATGGGCGACGATGCGCGGACCGTTGCTGACGGACGGCGTCGCCCCGGGCGGCGGCAGGTCGGCCGGCGTGATGTGGCGCCGCACCCCCGGCGCGTCGGCGCGCCAGTCGGCGTACGCCGCCTTGCCGGTGAGCAGGCGACCATATTCTGCAGTACCCTGGGCGCCGGCGCCGCCGAGGTGGACGATCGCGGCGAGGAGGCCCGCGACCAGCAGGGCCCGCATGCGCATGGATGGCTCCTTGTGACCCGGGACGGACGGTAACACGGCCCGGTTGGGGCGGTTCCCGCCCGGTTGAGCCGCCCCGACTGGAGGCAAAAGGACCCCTTCACAACGGCTCGAACGAGCATGATATAAGGGCAGCCCGTGGGTACCTGGGAGGTTTCCATGATTCGCGCCCGCCACATGCGGCCGCTGGTGGCGATTCTTGCCATGCTGACGGCTGTGTTCGTCATCGTCTCCGACGCCGATGCGCGCGCCGGCGGCGGCTCGAGTTCCGGCAGCCGCGGCAGCCGCTCCTTCAGCGCTCCGCCCGCGACCACGACCGCGCCGACCACGGCACGGCCGCTCGAGCGCACCATGGCGCAGCCGGGGCAGGTGGGTCAGCCCGGGCGGGTGTCGTCGCCCGGCCTGTTCGGCGGCTTCTTCAACCGGCCCGGCCTGCTCGGCGGTCTGTTCGCGGGCTTCCTCGGCGCGGGCCTGCTCGGCCTGCTGTTCGGGCACGGCCTGTTCGGCGGCCTCGGCGGCCTTGCTTCGCTCTTCGGCCTCCTCATCCAAGTTGCGCTGGTCGTCCTGGTCGCACGCCTGATCTGGGGCTGGTGGCAGCGGCGCAGCATGCCGGCTTTTGCCGGCGGCCCGGCGTTGCGCGAGGCTGGCCCGAGCGGGCCCGGCCCGTCCTCTCATGGCGGCGGCGCGGCCGGGTTCGGCGGGAGCACGGTCACCATCGCGCAGGGCGACTTCGAGACGTTCGAGCGGTTGCTCGGCGAGGTCCAGGCCGCCTATGGCGGCGAGGACCTCGGCGCGTTGCGCCAGCGCGCGACCCCCGAGATGGTGTCCTATTTCGCCGACGACCTCGCCAAGAACGCGAGCCGCGGCGCCGTCAACCGCGTCTCCGACGTGAAGCTGCTGCAGGGCGACCTGGCGGAAGCTTGGCGCGAGGGCGACGCGGAATATGCGACCGTCGCCATGCGCTATGCGCTCAAGGACTACTACGTCGACCGGGCGAGCGGACGCGTGGTCGAGGGCGATCCGAACCAGCCGACCGAGGCGACCGAGCTGTGGACGTTCCGCCGCGACCGCGGCGGTCAATGGCTGCTTTCGGCGATCCAGCAGACCTGATGCTGGAGCATTTTCCGGAAAAGTGGACACCGGTTTTCCGCAGAAAATGCGACCGGCGCTGGATACGTCAGAGAACATTAAGCACGGGTTTCCGCGCCGGCTTGACCGCGGCGCGGAATCCGTGCGAAGTGGCCGCGCAACCGGTTTTAGGCTCGATCCCTTGTTGACACGCTGCCGTGTTTTGCGCTGCGCCTGTCAGGTTATCCCCCAAAACTCGGCTTGTTGCCGACCGTGCGCCATGCGTGCGGGCGGGTGATCCATGCGTGCAACACAGGAGCCCATGATGGCGACAGGTACCGTGAAGTTCTTCAACATGCAGAAGGGCTACGGCTTCATCCAGCCGAGTGACGGCAGCAAGGACGTGTTCGTCCATATCAGCGCGGTGCAGCGCTCCGGGATGCAATCGCTCGTGGAGGGCCAGCAGGTCAGCTTCGAGGTGGTGACCGAGCGCGGCAAGCCGGCCGCGACGAACCTCCAGGCGCTCTGAACCCGGCTTAGATTCCCGGATGACGAAGCCCGGCGCCGCGCGCCGGGCTTCTTGCGATTTGACACGCGCGCGTGTCCCGGATGCGGTGCAGCGCGCAGCGCAGCGGAGCGGTGCACTGCTGATCCGGGACCCAGGTTGGAAAAAGTCTCTGGACCCCGGGTCTGCAGCGCACCACTTCGCTGCGCTCGTGCTGCGCTGCGCCCGGGGAACGCCCGGGGGGTCTCACCCCACCTGGCGCAGCGGGAAGGCGGTGGTCGCGCGATCGAACACCAGGTGCTCGATCTCGCTGATGGGAACCGGCCGCCCGAAGAAATAGCCCTGCGCTTCCTCGCAGCCTTCCTTGCGCAGGAACGCGAGGTGCTGCTGGCTCTCGACGCCCTCGGCGAGGACCGGAATCGACAGGCTCTTGCCGAGCCCGAGCACGGCGCGCACGATCGCGGCGGCCTGATGCTGCTTCTCGACCTTGTCGACGAACGAGCGGTCGATCTTGATCTTGTCGAACGGAAACGCCTGCAGGGTCGAGAGCGACGAATAGCCGGTGCCGAAATCGTCCATCGCGATGGTGACGCCGAGCAGCTTGAGCCGGCGCAGCACGTGCAGGGTGCGCTCGGGATCGGCGATCAGCATCGATTCGGTGACCTCGAGCTCGAGCCGCGCCGGCGACAGGCCGGTGTCGATGAGCACGCCGTGCACCAGCTCGGACAGGTTGGTCTGGCTGAACTGGACCGGCGACAGGTTGACGGCGATCTTGTACGGCCGGTCCCATGACGCCGCGATGGCGCAGGCGGTGCGCAGCACCCACTCGCCGATCGGGATGATCAGCCCGGTTTCCTCGGCCAGCGGGATGAACTCGGCGGGCGGGATGATGCCGCGGCTCGGATGGCGCCAGCGCAGCAGCGCCTCGAAGCCGCAGATATCGCCCGACTCGACGAGCTTCTGCACCTGATAATGCAGCTCGAATTCGCCGCGCTCGATCGCCAGCTCGAGTTCCTGCGACAGCGCATGGCGGCGGCGCGCGGCCTCGTCCATGTCGCGCTTGAAGAAGCAGAACGCGGCGCGGCTGTCCGTCTTGGCCCGATACATGGCGACGGCCGCGTTGGCGAGAAGCTGCTCGCGATCGACCCCGTCGGCCGGGTAGAGCGCGATCCCCGCGCTGACCGCAAGCTGCAGGGAGTGGCCGCCGACCGACATGCGCCCCTCGAGCGCCTCGCTCAGCCGTCCGGCGAGGTCGGAGGCCTTCTCGGGCCGGCTCGCGAGCTGGACCGCGGCGAATTCGTCGCCGCCGAGCCGCGCCAGGAACTCGTGCTCGCGCAGGCACTCGCGCATGCGCCGCGCCGCCTCGGCCAGCGCCCGGTCGCCGACGCCGTGGCCGAACACGTCGTTGATCTCCTTGAAGCGGTTGAAGTTCATGCACAGCACCGCGAGCCTGCCGCGCGCGCGCGCCGCCGCCATGAGGTCGCGGTCGAGCCGCTCGTTGAAGGCGGCGCGGTTGGCAAGTCCGGTCAGCGCATCGTGCAGGGCGAGGTGCGCCAGGCGCTTCTCGGATTCGCGGCGCTCGCGCAGGTCGCGCACCGAATAGAACCTGCGATATTCGCCCGACGTTTCCGCGCTCGCGGTCACCTCGACCGGCACGAGCTCGCCCGCGGCGGTGCGCATCTCGCACTCGAAGCGCCCGTCGGCGTCGCTGCCCAGGTGGCGCGCCTCGCACACGAGGAGGTCCTCGAACAGTCCCTGGTCGATCAGGTCGTCGCGCGCGTAGCCGGACAGTTTTGCAAAACTCTCGTTGGCGTAACGGATGCGCGCGCCGTCGGTGATGACCAGGCCTTCCGCGCTGGCGTCGGCGACGCGGCGCAGCCGGCCGCGCGACTCTTGGCGCGCGCTGCTGTCGATCAGATAGCTCGACAGGCCGCTGCCCATGACCAGGAGGGCGACGCCGGCCACGCTGAGCGCGAGCGCCTCGCTCGACATGGTGCGCGCCGGGATGACGATCGACGGATCGGGCGCGATGGCGAGCGCGCCCATGGCGGTGAAGTGCAGGCTGCAGATGGCGAGCGTCAGGATGCCGGCGGCGACGTATTGGGAATAGGCCGCGCGCGTGCGCACCATCTGCCGCAGCGCGGCCGCGCCGAGCGCCGCCCCGAGCGCGACCGACACGGCCACGAGCGTGAGGTCCCAGTCGATCGCGCCGGCCACCCGGAAGGCCGCCATGCCGGTATAGTGCATGGCGCCGATGCCGAGCCCGACCAGCGCGCCGCCCAGCTCGCCCGCCGCCCGGATCGGCCGCGCCGCGGCGACGGCGAAGCCGAGCGTGGTCGCCCCGATGGCGATGAACAGCGACAGGATGGTGAGAACGGGCTCGTAGGAGGTCGGCACGCTCGGCTCGAAGGCGAGCATGGCGATGAAGTGCGTGGTCCAGATCGAGGCGCCGGTGGCGACGCCGGTCAGGAACAGCCAGCCCGCCCAGGTCGAGCCGGTGCTCGCCCGCGCGCGCGAGAACAGGCGCATGGCGATCCACGAGCCGGTGATGCACACGACCGCGGCGAGAAGAACAAGCCAGCGGTCATGCTCGTAGCCGACGCATGCGAGTACGCGCAGCATTTAGGGCGCTCCCGTCCTTCTGGGTCATAACGGGCGTTTGTTAAAATCGCGTATTGTTTGGACGGGTTGCCGTAAGGTGAACTCGGCATTAACCAACAAACGGATGATTAACCAAGAATGTCGGATACGGGCGAATGGCGCTAGCGCGTAGGGTGGGCAAAGGCGCCACCGGGCCGG
>DASPZC010000083.1:0-3528 GCA_035636455.1 Xanthobacteraceae bacterium | reverse complement strand
TAGGTCTCGGCGCGCCTCGCCCGCCGCTCGGCCCGCGCGCGTTCGGTCGCGGTGAACACGCGGGCGATGAACCGCTCCCCGTGGCGCGCGATCACCTCCTCGATCCGCCGCACGTCGACGAGGTCCGAGCCGATGCCGAGGATCATGGCAGGCGCGCCCGCGCTCGGCCCCGGTCCATGGCGGCGCGCATGCTCGCCACCGTGTGCGCGAGCCCGACCGCCACCGCCTCGCCGATGAGAAAATGCCCGATATTGAGCTCGACGACTTGCGGCAGCTCCGCGATCCGCTCCGCCGTGACGTAGTTGAGCCCGTGGCCGGCGTGGACTTCGAGCCCCAGCCGCTTCGCCAATTCGGCGCCCGTTCGGATACGGTGCCATTCCGCCTCGGCCGCCGCCGCCTCGCCGGCCGCCAGCGCGTCGCACCACGCCCCGGTTTGGATTTCGATCACCGGCGCGCCGACCGCCGCCGCCGCATCGATCTGATTGGGCTGCGCGGCGATGAACAGCGACACGCGCACCCCCGCTTGGCGCAGCGCCGCCACCACAGGCTCGAGCGAGTTGCGCTGGCCGGCCGCGTCGAGCCCGCCTTCGGTGGTGCGCTCTTCGCGCCGTTCCGGCACCAGGCAGGCCGCATGCGGCCGGGTCTTGAGCGCGATCGCCAGCATTTCGTCGGTCGCCGCCATTTCGAAATTGAGCGGCTTTGCGATCTCCGCCTTCAGGCGCTCGATATCCGCGTCGCGGATGTGCCGGCGATCCTCGCGCAAATGGGCGGTGATGCCGTCGGCGCCGGCCGCGACGGCCAGATGCGCCGCCTGGACCGGATCCGGATGGACCCCGCCGCGGGCGTTGCGCAGCGTCGCCACGTGGTCGACATTGACCCCGAGCCGCAGGTGAGGAATGTCGGGCAACCGATTGCTCCGTATCAGTAATCAGTGATCAGTGATCAGAATATCGGAGATCGGCACCGGATGCCCTTTCACTTCTGATCACTGATCACTGATCACTGATCACTGATTACTGACCGCTGTCACCCGTTCACCCGCTCGGCCTGGGCGACGACGTCCTTGGCCCGCAATTGCCCGATGATCGCGGTGAGGTGCTTGAGGTCATAGACCGCGAGGTCGATCAGCATTTCGGTGAAGTCGGGCGAGCGACGATTCATGCGGATGTTGTCGATATTGCCGTCGTGCTCGGCGATTACCTGGGCGATCTGGGCGAGCGTGCCCGGTTCGTTGACCGACTGGATCGCGATGCGCGCCGGAAAGCGCTGCGGGCTCCGCCCCTCCACGTCCCAGCGCACGTCGAGCCAGCGATCGGACGTCTCCTCGAACTGCTTCAGGGCGGCCGACTGGATGGGGTAGATGGTGATCCCCTCCCCCGGCGTGAGGATGCCGACGATGCGGTCCCCCGGCACGGCGCCGCCGTCCGGCGCGAAGCGCACCGGCAAGTCGCTGTTGATGCCGCGGATCGGGATGGCCGGACCCTTGTCCTGCCCCTCGGGAACCTTGAACTTCAAGGATCGCGCCATCTTCAGCCCGAACCAGCCGCTGTCCGCCTTGGGCGCGACGGGGGCGGCACGCTCCTCCTTGTAGTCGGGGTAGACCGCGCGCGCGACGTCCGACGCCTTCATCTCGCCGCGGCCTACCGCCGCCATCACGTCCTCGATCGAGGCGCGCGCGAGGCGCGGCAACGCGCCCTGCAGCTTCTCGTCGGCGTAGTCCTTCTTGGCGCGGGCGAACACGCGCTCGACGATGCGCCGGCCGAGGCCGGCGTATTGGGTGCGCACCGCAGCCCGCGTGGCGCGCCGGATCGCGGCCCGCGCCTTGCCGGTGACCACGATCGATTCCCACGCCGCCGGCGGCGCGATCTGCGCCTTCGAGGTCAGGATCTCCACCTCGTCCCCGTTGGCCAATTCCGATACCAGCGGGGCGATCTTGCCGTTGATCTTGCAGCCGACCGCCGTGTTGCCCACGTCGGTGTGCACCGCATAGGCGAAGTCGATCGGCGTCGCGTTGCGCGGCAGCGCGATCAGCGTGCCCTTGGGCGTGAAGCAGAACACCTGGTCGTGGAACAGCTCGAGCTTGGTGTGCTCGAGGAATTCCTCCGGATTGGATCCTTCCGCCAGCAACTCGATCGTGTGCCTCAGCCACCCATAGGCGTTCGACTCGCGCGACAGCAGTTCCGAGGGCGAGCCGACGCCGTCCTTGTAGAGCGCATGCGCGGCGATGCCGTATTCGGCGATCTCGTGCATGTCGCGGGTGCGGATCTGCAGCTCGACGCGCTGGCGCCCCGGACCGATCACGGTGGTGTGGATCGAGCGGTAATCGTTCTGCTTGGGCGTGGAGACGTAGTCCTTGAACCGGCCCGGCACCACCGGCCAGGTCATGTGCACCGCGCCGAGCGCGCGATAGCAGTCCTCGACCCGCTCGACCACGATGCGAAAGCCGATGATGTCGGAGAGCTGCTCGAAGCCGACCGACTTGCGCTCCATCTTTCGCCAGACCGAATAGGGCCGCTTCTGCCGGCCGCTGACCTTGGCGGCGATGCCGCGGTCGGCGAGCTTGCGCGCGAGCTGCTGCTCGATTTCGGCGATCAGCTCGACGTTGCGCTCGGCCAGCGCGACGAGCCGCTGGTTGACCACGCCGTAGGCATCCGGATTGAGCTCCCGGAACGCCAGGTCCTCCAGTTCCTCGCGCATCTCGTGCATGCCCATGCGCCCGGCGAGCGGCGCGTAGATGTCGAGCGTCTCCTCGGCGATGCGGCGGCGCGCCTCCGGCGCGACGTGATCGAGGGTGCGCATGTTGTGCAGCCGGTCGGCGAGCTTGACCAGGAGCACGCGCACGTCGTCGGCGATGGCGAGCAGGAGCTTGCGCAGGTTCTCGGCCTGCTTGGCCTCCCGCGTCACCAGGTCGAGCTTCTTGAGCTTGGTCAGGCCTTCGACCAGGGCGCCGATGTCGTGGCCGAACAGGTGGTCGATCTCCGCGCGCGTCGCCGGCGTATCCTCGATCGTGTCGTGCAGGAGGGCCGCCGCGATGGTGGCGTCGTCGAGCTTGAGGTCGGTGAGGATGGCCGCTACCTCGAGCGGATGGGAGAAATACGGATCGCCCGACGCGCGGGTCTGCGAGCCGTGCTGTTTCATGGCATACACGTAGGCGCGGTCGAGCAGCGCCTCGTCGGTATGCGGGTTATAACGGCGGACCCGCTCCACCAGATCGTATTGCCGCAGCCGGGCCGGCTTGCGCGCCTTGTCGGCCGCCTGCGCCGCGGCAGCCGGGCCCACGACCGGGCTGTCCGGCTGCGCGCGGCGGCGCGGCTGGTTCTGCATGCGCGGCAGGTTGCTCTGCGGGCCGGCCATGCGTGCTCTCTCGGGCTGCATGCGAGAATATCATGCCCGTCAACCCATGCGGCAAGCAGTTCGCCGCATCCTTGCGGAAATGCGAACGGCCCGGAGCGGGTCGCCGCTCCGGGCCGTCGAAACGCGTTTGGACAGGCGCGGCGCCGATCAGAGGTCCTCGTCGGGCTCGTTCGG
>DASPZC010000082.1:0-2802 GCA_035636455.1 Xanthobacteraceae bacterium | reverse complement strand
GGGGCGGTCGATGTTCTGCCCCGTGACGATCACGCCGACGCGGCGGCCGGCGTGGCGGGCGCGCTCCTGGATCAGCGCCGCCAAGGCTGCGGCGCCGGCACCCTCGGCGAGCGTGTGGGTGTCGCTGAACAGGATGCGGATCGCCTCGGCGATCTCCTCATCCGAAACCTCGACGATGCGCTCGGCGCCTTTTTTGATGATCTCGAGCGCCGCCGGGTCGGCGGCGCGAACCGCGACGCCGTCCGCGAAGGTGAGCGCGGAATTCGTGGGCACGATCCGGTCCGCGTCGAGCGAGAGCCGATAGGTATTGGCGCGGTCGCATACCACGCCGACGATGCGCGTTGTGAGCCCGAGCGCGTCGCGCACGCCGATCAGGCCGCAGATGCCGGAGCCGAGCCCGATCGGAACGTAGACCGTGTCGAGGTTGGAACACGCCGAGAACAGCTCGTAGGCATAGGTTGCCACGCCCACGACGAGGTCGCGGTGGAACGAGGGCCCGAACTCGAAGCCGCGCTTTTCCGCAATTTCCGCGGCGCGCTCCTTGGCCTCGTCGAAATCGCGCCCGTGCTCGATGAGCTCGGCGCCGAACGCGCGCATCGCGGCGTTTTTCTCGGCGGAATTGCCATGCGGCACCACGATCGCGACCGGCACGTTTTTCTGCGCGCCCGCGAAGGCGAACGACTGGCCATGGTTGCCGCGCGTCGCGGTGATCACGCCCTTCACCTGCGGCCGCTCGCGCTTGAGCCGGTGAAAATAGACGAGCCCCCCGCGCACCTTGAAGGCGCCGATCGGGGTGTGGTTCTCATGCTTGACCACGACATCCACGCCCGTGCGTGCCCGCAGCAGCGGCCAGGCATATTGCGGCGTCGCCGGCACGGCGGCGCGCACGATCGGCAGGACGGAGTGAAGCTCGGCGAGGCTGAACATGGGTCAGGGATCAGAAGTCAGAAATCAGAAAAACAGCGGCATTGTAAGACCAACTCAGCTTGTCTCTTGATTTCTTGCTTCTGATTTCTGACATCAGACTTCTGATCCCCGTCACCGGAAATGCTTCGACAGCTTCAATCCCTGGGCCTGATAGTTCGAGCCGATGCCCTCGCCGTAGAGCTTGCCCGGCCGCGCCAGCATCTTCTCGTAGACGAGGCGCCCGACGGTCTGGCCGTGCTCGAGGATGAACGGCACCTCGCGCGAGCGCACTTCGAGCACGGCGCGCGAGCCCCGCCCGCCGGCGCCCGAATGGCCGAAGCCGGGATCGAAGAAGCCGGCGTAATGCACCCGGAACTCGCCGACCAGCGGATCGAACGGCACCATCTCGGCGGCGTAATCGGGCGGCACCTGCACCGCCTCCTTGGAAGCCAGGATATAGAACTCGTTGGGGTCGAGAATCAGATTGCGGTCCTTGCGCGCCGCCATCGGCTCCCAGAACTCGCCGACCTCGTAGCCGGCGCGGCGCTCGATGTCGATCAGGCCGGTGTGGCGCTTGGCGCGATAGCCGACGAGCCCGCGCTCCCCGGTCAGATCGACGCTGACCGCGATGGCGGCGCCGACGTCGGCGTCGGCGCTGTCGACCAGGCGCTCGCGGGCGTTGAGCTCGGCGAGGGCTACGGCATCGAGCAGAGCTTCGCCGCGGCGGAAGCGGATCTGGGAGAGCCGCGAGCCTTCGCGCACCAGGACCGGAAAGGTGCGGGGGCTGATCTCGGCATAGAGCGGGCCGTGATAGCCGTGCTCGACCTGGTCGAAGCCGCGGGCGCGGTCGACGATCACCCGGGTGAAGACATCGAGCCGACCGGTCGAGCTCTTCGGATTGGCGGCGGCCGCAAGCCCCGGCGGCAGCGCCAGGCTCTCGATCAGCGGCACGATGTAGACGCAGCCGGTCTCCAGCACCGCGCCGTCGCCGAGGTCGATCTCGTGCAGCTTGAGGTCGTCGATGCGCTCGGCGACCGTCGCGTGCGGCCCCGGCAAAAAACTCGCGCGCACCCGGAAGGCAACGTCGGCCAGTCTGAGATCCAGGCTCGCCGGCTGGATCTGATCGGGCGCAAGCGGCTGGGACGGCAGGATCACGCCGTCGGCCGCAAGCGTGGCGATCATCCGGTCCGGCAGGATGCCTTTGTCGTTGACCGCGAAGGCGAGCGGCATGGGGGCTCCGATACGGAGGACGGAGGACCGATGACGACGAGAAGATCAGGGGACGGAAGCAAAGGGGGACGCCTCTCCGTCCGCCGTCCTCGTGCCTGTCTTGCGCGCGATGTTAACCCACTTGCGTGCCGTGTGGTCCGTCGTTCGTCGTCTAACGCACCGCTGCCTTGACGGAAAGACGGGCAGCGCCTATGAACCGGCTTATCCCGTGGTCATTTGAGCCGGCCGGCTTGCAGCCACGTTAAAGAACTCGCTAAAAGGCCGGGACGCATGCGGCCCGGCTTGGGAGCATTCCCACGGCCGGGTTTTCTATTGGCCCAAGGAGGCCGCCATGCCTGCGTCCAAGTCTGCGTCGAAACCGCTCCGCTACCGTCCGGAAACCCGCCTCGTCCATGCCGGCCAGATCCGCTCCGAGCTCGGCGAGACCTCCGAGACGCTGTTCCTGACCCAGGGCTTCGTCTACGACACCGCCGAGGAATGCGCGGCGCGGTTCAAGGGCGAGGAACCGGGCTTCGTCTACGCGCGGTTCTCCAACCCGACGGTGGCCATGTTCGAGCAGCGCATGGCCGCGTTCGAGGGCGCCGAGGCGGCGCGCGCCACGGCGAGCGGCATGGCGGCGGTCACCGCGGCCATGATGGGGCAGCTGCGGGCCGGCGACCACGTCGT
>DASPZC010000081.1:0-3551 GCA_035636455.1 Xanthobacteraceae bacterium | reverse complement strand
CAGGGGCAGAGCGTATAGCCCGCGTAGGCTATGACGCAGTAAGATTAGCGCCCGAAGGGCGCGTAACCCACCATCTTCGCTTGTTTGATGAGATTCGGTGGGTTACGGCGCTTCGCGCCTAACCCACCCTACGAAGAGCGTGCCTTGCCGCGGCGCAGGTGCTCGTCGAGGCGGGGCATGATCTCGACGAAGTTGCACGGGCGGTGGCGGTAGTCGAGCTGGTCCTTCAGAATCTCGTCCCAGGCGTCGCGGCAGGCGCCGGGCGAGCCCGGCAGACAGAAAATGTAGGTCGCGCCGGCGACGCCCGCGGTGGCACGCGACTGCACCGTCGAGGTGCCGATCTTGTTGAAGCTCACCATGTGGAACACGGTGGAAAATCCGTCCATGCGCTTTTCGAACAGCGGCTCGACCGCCTCGGGCGTCACGTCGCGCCCGGTGAAGCCGGTGCCGCCGGTGGTGATGACGACGTCGACCGCCGGATCGCCGATCCAACCCTTCACCCGCTCGCGGATCGCCGCCACGTCGTCGGTGACGACGGCGCGCCTCGCCACCACATGCCCGGCCGCCTCGATGCGCTGAACGAGCGTCGCGCCCGACTTGTCGTCGGCAAGCTCGCGGGTGTCCGAGATGGCGAGCACCGCGATCTTCAGCGGCACGAACGGCTTTGTCTCGTCGATGCCCGGCATGGCGGCTCAGCAGTTGAGCTCTCGCGTCACAGCTTCGCCGCCGCAAAGGTGTTGCAGCTCTCCACCGTCCCCACCTTGAAGCCGGTGTTGAACCAGCGCACGCGCTGCTCGGACGAGCCGTGGGTGAAGCTGTCGGGCACCACCGTGCCCTGGCTGCGCCGCTGCAGGGTGTCGTCGCCGATCGCCGCCGCCGTGCGCAACGCCGCGTCGACGTCGCCCGGATCGAGGAAGGCCTGCTTCTGTTGCTGCGCGTGCGCCCACACGCCGGCGAAGCAATCGGCCTGCAGCTCGACCTGCACCTGGAGGTGATTGGACTCGACCTTGCCGAGGCCGTGCTGGCGCTGCTGGACCTTGGGCAGAATGCCGAGCAGGTTCTGCACGTGATGCCCGAACTCGTGGGCGATCACGTAGGCCTGGGCGAATTCGCAGGTCTTGCTGCCCGCCTCGCAGCCGCGGAACCGCCGCTGGATGTCGCGGAAGAAAGTCGTGTCGAGATAGACGCGCCGATCCGACGGACAATAGAACGGGCCCATGGCCGCCTGCGCCATGCCGCAGGCCGACTGGACGCGGCCGGCAAACAGCACGAGCTTGGGCGCCTCGTAGCGCCGGTCCGATTTCTGAAAGATTTCCTTCCAACGGTCCTCGTTCGCGGCCAGCACCTTGCTGACGAACTTGCCGGCTTCGTCGCCCAGCGGGCGGTTCTTCTGGGTCGGCCGGTTGCGGATCGGCGGCTGGTCAGGCTGCTGGTAGCCCGGGGAATTGCGGGTGAGGATCTCGCCGCCGCCGATCAGCAGGCGCGGATCGATGCCGAGCGCCCAGCCGATCAAGCCGAGCACCACGACCGTGCCGATGCCCATGCCGCCGGCGCCGAACGGCAGGCCGAACCCGCCGCCGCCATAGCCCCCGCCGTCGTCGCGGCGATCCTCGACGTTGTCGCTGCTACGCCAATCTTCCCAGCGCATGGTCACCCATCCTCATCGCGCCGCGCGAACGCGAGCCACATCCATATAGTTTCCAAACGGTTTACGCGCCATCGCCAAACGATGATTTCGCTTTAAGCCGATCTTTACCGTGACGCGCCAAGATGCGGCCTGTCGGTTGTAGGTCTCGCGTCGCCGACCGCGTCCCCGAGTGATCAGAGTCGTAAGAGTTCTGAGTCATGCGTGCGTCGCGTCGCGGGGCGTCCAGGAGGACGCCCCGCGTTCCGCTCCAAACGGCCGCTGCGGGGCGCATCCTCGTCGGCGATTGCGTCGCCGAAATGGCCGCGCTGCCGGCGGCGTCCGTCGACCTCGTCTTCGCCGATCCCCCCTACAACCTGCAGCTCAGGGGCGACCTCAAGCGCCCGGACGATTCGCGCGTCGATGCGGTCGACGAGGCGTGGGACAGGTTCGCGAGCTTTGCCGACTACGACGCGTTCACCCGCGCCTGGCTGATCGCCTGCCGGCGGGTGATGAAGCCGGCCGCGACCCTGTGGGTGATCGGCTCCTACCACAACATTTTCCGCGTCGGCGCCATCCTGCAGGACCTCGGCTTCTGGATCCTCAACGACGTGGTGTGGCGCAAGTCGAACCCGATGCCGAATTTCCGCGGGCGCCGCTTCACCAACGCGCACGAGACGCTGATCTGGGCGGCGCGCGACCAGGCGAGCCGCTATACCTTCAACTATGAAGCGCTCAAGGCCGGCAACGAGGACATCCAGGTCCGCTCCGACTGGACCATCCCGCTGTGCACCGGGGAGGAGCGGCTCAAGAACGCGGACGGCAGCAAGCTGCATCCGACCCAGAAGCCCGAGGCGCTGATCGCCCGGGTGATCCTCGCGGCCTCGCGCCCGGGCGACGTCATCCTCGACCCGTTCCTCGGCAGCGGCACCAGCGGCGCCGTGGCGACGCGGCTCGGCCGGCAGTTCATCGGCATCGAGCGCGACGCGTCTTATGCGCGCGCGGCCGAGCGGCGCATCGCCGCCGTCGAGCCGCTGCCGGAGCCGACGCTCAAGCCGTTCCTCACCGCGCGCGAGGCGCCGCGGGTGCCGTTCGCGGCGCTGGTCGAACGCGGGCTCGTTGCGGCCGGCCAGCGCCTGGTCGATTCGCGCCGCCGCCATGCGGCGCTGGTGCGTCCCGACGGCGCGGTCGCGCTCGGCGACGTGGTCGGATCGATCCATCGTGTCGGCGCCCACGCGCAGGGGCTCGAGGCGTGCAACGGCTGGACGTTCTGGCACATCGAGACCCGCCGCGGCCTCACCCCGATCGATGCGCTGCGCGCGCAGATCAGGGCGGAAAGGCAGATGTCAGATGTCGGAGGTCAGATGTCGGAGCGCTGACTGATCTCTGACATCTGACCTCTGACATCCGACATCTGAAGCGCCAGCGCGACCACCTTGCGCATCAGGCTCGGCAACGCCTCGCGATCGAGATCGGCGCGCGGGACGAACCGCGCGTTTGCCGGCGCCGGCGTGCCGGCCGCAACCTCGGTCGCGTAGACCACAAGCTCGAGCGGGAAGTGGGTGAAGACGTGGGTGACCTTGCCGGGGAGCTTGCGCCACGCCGCACGGCCGTCGGCCTTGCGCGTTGAGAATTTCGGCGCCGCGTCGAGCGCCGCGGCCTCGTCGAAGTCGTGCGTCCATTCGGTCGTCGGCAGTTCGGTCATGCCGCCGAGCAGGCCGCGCGGCGCCCGGGTGCGCACCAGCACGGCGCCGTCCGCCCGCGCGACGAAGAACGCGGCGCCGCGGCGCAGGCGCCCTTCGCGCTTCGGCGATTTGCGCGGAAAGGTCTCCGCCGTTCCGAGCCGGCGCGCGGCGCACGCCTGCGTCCATGGACACAACCCGCAGGCCGGCCGCGCCGGCGTGCAGATGGTCGCGCCGAGATCCAT
>DASPZC010000080.1:0-5278 GCA_035636455.1 Xanthobacteraceae bacterium | reverse complement strand
CGCGAGCCTGAACGGCGGGCTCGGCTCGGGCGACGTGCCGGCCCGCGTCGCGGAAAACCGCGCGCGCATGGCGGCGGCGCTGGGCGTTGCGCCGGACCGGCTTGTCACCGCCTACCAGATCCATTCGCCCGACGTGGCCGTCGCCGAAGCGCCGTGGACGCGGGCAACCGCGCCGCGCGCCGATGCCGTGGTGACGCGGGTGCCCGGGCTTGCGGTCGGGATCACCACGGCCGATTGCGGGCCGGTGCTGTTGGCGGACCGGGAGGCCGGCGTGGTCGGAGCCGCGCATGCGGGATGGAAAGGGGCGCTCGTCGGTGTCATCGAGTCGACCATTGCCGCGATGGAGCGGCTCGGCGCCGCCCGCGCGCGAACCGTGGCGGCGCTCGGGCCGATGATCCGCCAGTCGAATTACGAGGTCGGGTCCGATTTGCTGGCCCGCTTCGCGGCTGCCGATCCGGACAACAAGCGCTTCTTCGCGCCGGCGCAACGCCCGGGTCACGCCATGTTCGACTTGCCGGGCTACATCGTTTCGCGGCTCGAGCGCGCGACCGTGGGCAGGATCGAGGACCTCGGCCGCTGCACCTACGCGGACGCCGAGAGCTTCTACAGCTATCGCCGCGCCACCCATCGGGCCGAGGCCGATTATGGCCGCCATGTGAACGTCATCGCGCTGGTCGAATAGTCCCGCAACGGGCTGGACCGCCACGCCGATTGCGGCTACCAGAAAGCATTAACCAAGAAGTCTGCCGCTTGCGGCGTCGCGTCTCGGCGCGACCGGCGCAGGAAGCAACCGGGGGTGTTGATGTGGAGCGGGACGGGCCGGCGCGCCGTGGGGGCGCCGGGTTTTGCCTTCCATCGGATGCGGTTCGGCCTCGCCGCCGCGATGGCGCTCGGCCTGGCGGCGGGCGGCTGTGCCAGCACGAATACTGGCCCGATGGCGAGCGCCGTGGCCGAGCGCGGCGGCAGCATCGCTTTCGAATCGATCGACGGGCCGCCGCAGGGCGTGTTCCAGAACCTAGTGGTCAGCCTGGCCAGCGCCGCGGAGGCGCGACAGGTACGCGTGGTCTCGCGCGCGGGCCAGCCTGTCTACCGCGTCCGCGGCTACCTCGCCGCCATCGTCGAGCGCGGCCGCACGCACATCAGCTGGGTGTGGGACGTCTACGATGCGGACAAGCGCCGCGTGCTGCGCATCGCCGGCGAGGAAGCAGGCGGGCGCCACGGGAGCAATGCCTGGGCGGCGGCGGACGACCCGATGCTGCGCCGCATTGCACAGGCCAGCATGGACCGGCTGGCCGCCTTCCTGGCGGCGCCGCCGCCGGCGCCGGCCGAGCCGTCGCAACCGGGGCAACCGGCTGTCGCGTCGACCGACTCCGCGGCCGCCACCCTGGCCCTGGCCGCGCCGCGGGAGTGACCGCGCGCAGCGCGGCGGCCTGAAAACCCCCGGGACAAGTATTTCAACCGATATTGCCGCCCCTGGGCCGGCTTGTTATCACCACGCCGCGCGGGACGGGCACCCGAGTGGAGAGGGCGATGGCGGGCAACAACGGTGCGATCCGGCTGGTAGCCGGCAATTCGAACCGCGCGCTCTCGGAGGCCATTGCAGTTCATCTGGCCACTCCGCTGGCCAGGGCGGTGGTGCGCCGCTTCGCCGACATGGAAATCTTCGTCGAGATCCAGGAGAACGTGCGCGGCGCCGACGCATTCGTGCTGCAGTCGACGGCGTTCCCGGCCAACGATCACCTGATGGAGCTGCTGATCATCATCGATGCGCTGCGCCGCGCCTCGGCGCGCCGCATCACCGCGGTGATCCCCTATTTCGGCTATGCTCGGCAGGACCGCAAAACCGGATCGCGCACGCCGATCTCGGCCAAGCTCGTCGCCAACCTGATCACCCGGGCGGGCGCCGACCGGGTGATGACGCTCGATCTCCATGCCGCGCAGATCCAGGGCTTCTTCGACATCCCGGCCGACAACCTCTACGCCTCGCCGGTGATGGTGCGCGACATCCGCGACCGCTTCGACCTCAAGCGGCTCATGGTGGTGTCGCCCGACGTGGGCGGCGTGGTGCGCGCGCGCGGCCTGGCCAAGCGCATCGACGCGCCGCTCGCCATCATCGACAAGCGCCGCGAGCGGGCGGGCGAATCCGAGGTGATGAACGTCATCGGCGAGGTCGACGGCCGCACCTGCATCCTGGTGGACGACATTGTCGATTCGGGCGGCACGCTGGTGAACGCCGCCGACGCGCTGCTCGAGAACGGCGCAACCGACGTCTACGCCTATATCAGCCACGGCGTGCTGTCGGGCGGGGCGGTCGCGCGGGTCACCGCCTCGCAGCTCAAGGAACTGGTCATCACCGACTCGATCCAGCCGACCGAAGCGGTGCGCGTCGCGCGCAACATCAGGGTGCTGTCGATCGCCACCCTGATCGGCGAAGCGATCGGCCGGACCGCGTCTGAAGAGTCGGTCTCGAGCCTGTTCGACTGACGCGAGCAGCGGCAAAATTTGACTCGCGATGCGCGTTCCGGCGCCGCCCGTTTCTTCGCGTGCACACCTTCCCCGAGTCAAAATGTCGCGCGCAACGCTGTGGACGGCCGGCGGCGACGCATTGCGCCGGTCCGGCGAATCTTTGAACAGGAAAATCGGGCGAACGGCCGATGTTTTTTGGACCGCGAGTCGGCCGGTGTATAGTCGGAAGCACGGGTGATTCGCGGAACTCGGGGTCGCCTGCGGTGCCGTGGCGCCGAGTGCGTGCAGTCGCGTGCGCTTCCCTCATGAAGCCGAAGCGTGGAGACGGCATGTCGCTCGTCGATCTTCCCGGAGAGCGCCGCATCAGTCCCCTCGACGTCGTCGAGCGCTTGGCGGCCTTCAATGACTGGTCGTTCGATCGCGCCGGTGAGGACGAGATCACCATCTCGATGACCGGCCGCTGGGCCGACTACCACGTCTCCTTCACCTGGATGGACGACATCGAAGCGCTGCATCTCGCCTGCGCGTTCGATCTCAAGGTGCCCGAGCGCCGCCGCGCCGAGGTGCTGCAGCTGATCTCGCGGGTGAACGAGCGGCTGTGGATCGGGCATTTCGATCTGTGGATGAACGACGGCCTGGTGATGTTTCGCCATGCGCTGGTGCTGGCCGGCGGCGTCGAGGCGTCGAACCAGCAATGCGAGGCCATGCTCGACGCCGCGCTCGAGGCGTGCGAGCGCTATTTCCAGGCGTTCCAGTTCGTCATCTGGGCCGGCAAGCCCGCCGCCGAGGCGATCGACGCCGCCATGTTCGAGACCTCGGGCGAGGCGTAGGCCTCATCGCCGCGCAGGTCCGTGATCTGACAATCCGCCGAAGCTGGACAAGTCCCTCATGCCATGGTCATGAGGACGCGCCGGCGCGCGGGCAAACAAAGCCGCGCCGGTTTCAGGAGCGACGGCGATGTCCACATCGGAAGCGGGCGGGCCATCGGCGCTGGGCGGTTTTCGCGGCGACATCGTGCTGGTCGGCGCCGGCAAGATGGGCTCGGCGATGCTCGACGGCTGGATCGGGCTTGGGCTCGACCCCGCGCGCGTGGCGGTGATCGAGCCGCAGCCGACGCCGGCGATCACGGGGCTCGCCGCACGCGGGCTGAGACTTAATCCCGGCCCGCAGGCGATCCCGGATCCCGCCGTCATCGTCATCGCGGTCAAGCCGCAGGTCGCCGGCGAGGTCGTGCCCGCCATCGCGCGGTTCGTCGGGCCGTCGACGGTCGTGGTGTCGATCATGGCGGGTCAGACGCTGCGGTCGATCGAGCAGGCGCTGCCGGCCGGCACCCCCGTCGTCCGCACCATGCCGAACACGCCGGCGGCGATCGGGCGCGGCATCACGGTCGCTGTACCGAATGCACAGGTGTCGGCGCATCAGCGCGATCTGGCGCACCGCCTGCTGGCCGCGATCGGGACGGTCGAATGGGTCGACGAGGAGGCGTGGCTCGACGCCGTCACGGCGGTCTCGGGGTCGGGGCCCGCCTACGTGTTCCTGCTTGCCGAGACGCTGGCGCAGGCCGGGGCCGCCGCCGGGTTGCCGGCCGATCTGGCGGCGCGGCTGGCGCGGGCGACCGTCGCCGGATCGGGCGAGCTGCTGCACCGCTCGCCGCTCGACGCGGAAACGCTACGCCGCAACGTGACCTCGCCGGGCGGCACCACCGCCGCGGCGCTCGAGGTCCTGATGGGCCAGGACGGTCTGGCGCCGCTCCTCACGCGAGCGGTCGCCGCCGCCACGCGGCGCTCGCGCGAGCTTGCCGGGTGAACGCGCGGCGCCGAAACCGCCCCTGGAAGCGCGGCGGCGACGGGCATAGATTTGGAGGATCGACCGCGATCCGACAGGAGGCCGACCATGGCCCGCAAGCCCGTCCGGGAACGTAACGATCCCGCCAAGAGCAATCGCGAGAAAATCATCGATGCCTTGCTGGCGCTCCTGGCCGAGAAGCGCTTCGAGGACATCTGGTTCGGCGACATCGCGGCGCGCGCGGGGCTGACGCTTGCCGATTGCCGGGCCGAGTTCCGCTCGGTGCTTTCGGTGCTCGCGGCGCACATGAAGGAGACCGACCGCCAGGTGCTGGCCGGCGGCGACGCGGACATGTCGGAGGAAGCGCCGCGCGAGCGGCTGTTCGACGTGCTGATGCGGCGCCTCGAGGCGCTGGCGCTGCACAAGGCGGCGGTGCGCTCGCTCGCGCGTTCGGCCGCGTGCGATCCCGCGCTGGCGTTCGCGCTCAATGGGCTGACCTTACGGTCGATGCAGTGGATGCTCACCGCGGCGGACATCAGTGCCGCGGGTCCCAAGGGCATGGTGCGCGCGCAGGGGCTCGCGCTCCTCTATGCCTCGGTGCTGCGCGTCTGGTTTAACGACGATGAGGAAGGGCTTCCCCGCACCATGGCGGCGCTCGATCGCGCCCTTGACCGTGGCGCGCGCTGGTCTGGGTTCCTCGATGAGCTCTGCCGCTTTGCACCGCCGCGCTGCTGCCCGCCCGGGCGCTGGCGCCGGCGTTCGCACCATCGCGAGGACGAGGAGCCGGCGGCAGCCTAGAGCGGGACGACTTTATCTTCGAGTCGTCGTCCCGCTCTGGCTTATTGTTGGAGCATGATCTTTTCCGAAAACCGGTATCCACTTTTCGGGATCATGCTCTAATTAGGGCGATTATGGTAACGTCAATTGTTCTGTGTCAGCAGGAAAGGGGTACTGACGCCCTGTGACTTGTTTTCATGGGAGAAGACGGCGAACAGGATGCGATCCATGCTGGTTTTGTCCTGGAAGG
>DASPZC010000079.1:0-2414 GCA_035636455.1 Xanthobacteraceae bacterium | reverse complement strand
CATGGTCGGCCGCAACGTCACGCGCCTCGCCCTCGAGCCGGTCGCCGAGGAAGACGCAGGCGTAGCCCGCCGCCCGCACCGCCGCTTCCGCCGCCCGGAACGCATCGGCCGGCTGCGCCACCAGGCGGAACGTGCTGGCCGCGAAGGCGGGATCGCCCGGCTTCGGCGTCTCGTTCGACGGATCGGCGAGCGCGCGCGCCATCGCCGGCGGCAGGTCGAGACGATGGCGCTTAACGATCGCGCGCGCGTCGGCAAGCGTCGACGGATCGGGCACGGTCGGACCCGAGCCGATCACCGCCGGGTCGTCGCCCGGCACGTCGGAAATGGCGAGCGCAACGACCCGGGCCGGCGCGGCGCGGACAGCAAGCCGCCCGCCCTTGATGCGGGAGAGATGCTTGCGCACGGTGTTGATCTCGCCGATCGAGGCGCCGGATTTCAGCAGCGCCCGCGTCACCGCCTGCTTCTCGGCGAGCGCAAGACCATGCGCGGGCGCGATCCAATTGGCGGACGCGCCGCCCGAGATCAGCACCAGGACGAGGTCGGAGGACTGCGCGCCGTCGGCGAGCGCCAGCGTGCGCTCTGCCGCCGCGAGTCCGGCTGCATCGGGCACCGGATGCCCGGCTTCGACCACCGGCACGATCCGGGTCGGCCGGCCGTAGCCGTGGCGCGTCACCGCAAGGCCGTCGAGGCGGGGCGAGGCGGTCGAGGCAAGGTAGTGGCGCTCGGCGACCTCCGTCATCGAGCCCGCCGCCTTGCCGGCTGCCAGCACGATCAGGCGGCCATCGGCGGGCGGCGCCGGCAAATGCGGCAGCAGGCAGGTGGCCGGATGCGCAGCGGCGACGGTCGTGCGGAAGAGCTGCTCGAGGAAGGCGCGGCGTTCGGTCATGGTCGGGGGGCGGGTAGTTCAAAAGCGCTGCGGGCAAGACTATGTTTTGGGCCGGAGAAAGGATATCGCCATGGCAATTGACGAGGCTGACCGCACCGCGCTCGAGGCCGCCGTGTTCCGGCGCCTGGTCGAGCACCTGCGGACGCGGACGGACGTGCAGAACATCGACCTGATGAACCTCGCGGGCTTCTGCCGCAACTGCCTGTCCAATTGGATGAAGGACGCGGCCGATGCCAAGGGCCTGCCGATGTCGAAGGACGAGAGCCGACAGGTCGTCTACGGCATGCCCTACGAGGAGTGGAAGGCGAAGCACCAGGGCGAGGCGAGCGCCGAGCAGCGCGCGGCATTGGACAAGGCCGCCGGCAAGCATTGACCTCCTGTGGATGACTTTGCGCGCGCCTTGACGGCGGCGCCGAGGGTCTCGAAAAGCTATTGCTGGAGCATGATCCTTTCCGAAAACCGGTTCCCACCCCGGATCAAGTCCGGGGCAGGCTTTTTCGGGATCATGCTCGGTCATGGCGGCCGTCTCCAGCCGCGCGTCACGCAGGAGTTTTTCGATGACCGCCGCCCGCATCGCCAAGGATCACCTCAAGGCTTTCGTCGAACGCATCGAGCGGCTGGAGGAGGAGAAGAAGGCGATCGCCGACGACATCCGCGACGTCTATGCCGAGGCCAAGGCCAACGGGTTCGACACCAAGGCGTTGCGCACGATCGTCCGGCTGCGCAAGCAGGACGTGGAGGAGCGCAAGGAGCAGGAGGCGATCCTCGAGACCTACATGCAGGCGCTCGGCATGCTCGCCAGTTGAGGCGGCTGGCGCTACCTTTGTCATGGCCGGGCTTGTCCAGCACAAGGCCGGGCATGACGGCTGAGAATCACAGATCGGGGATTAATTGAGGCCGGCGGTGCGGGTCACGAATTTGATGGTGGGCAGGAACGTGACGGCGGGCCCGCTGAAAGTGCTGGAGGTCATGCCGGCCTGCGGGTCGGTGGTGAAGTTCAGGGCGAGTGCCGAAGCCGGTTTCTGCATCAGCCGGGTGAGCTGCCGATAGTCCGGCTCGCCCAGCGCCGCGACGCTCATCGCATAGTGCATGCTCGGCGAAATGATCAGGCTGCGCAGCCAGGGATTATCGGCGCGCTGGCCGGGCCGGGCGGCGGCAGCCACCGGCGGCGTTGCAGGGCGCGGCGCCGCGGCGGGCGGCGCGATGCGCGCCGCGCCCGACGGCACGGCGCCGGCGCGCGGCAGGTCCGCGTCTGCGCCACGCGGCGGGGCGGCCGCATAGGCGAGGGCAAGCTCGGTGGGAACGCGGTCGTTGCCGTCCAGCAGGGCCCCGAGGCTCGCGGTCACGTCCGTCTCGGGAATGGCGGCGGGCGGCCGCGGCGGCTCGGGCGTTTGGGCACTTTCGAGCGGGCGGCCCTGAGGGCCGGTCAGCCACACGAAGCGCTGTCCACCCGACCCGATCGCACCGGCGGCGGGCGGCGGCACGGCATCGCCGGCCGCGGCGGCACGGACCGGCGGCTCGGCCGGCG
>DASPZC010000078.1:0-9250 GCA_035636455.1 Xanthobacteraceae bacterium | reverse complement strand
GGCATGGGCTTCGAGCGCTGGGTCGACTACGCGCTCGACGTGCCGATGTACTTCGTCAAACGCGGCGACGAGTACATCGACGTGGCCGGCCAGTCGTTCCGCGATCTCCTGGCCGGCAAGCTCGCCTCCATGCAGGGCGAGCGCGCGACCATTTCGGACTGGGCGAATCACCTCACGACGATCTTCCCCGAAGTCCGGCTCAAGCGCTTTCTCGAAATGCGCGGCGCCGACAGCGGGCCGTGGCGCCGCCTGTCGGCGCTTCCCGCGCTGTGGGTCGGGCTGCTCTATGACGACGATTGCCTCGAAGCGGCGTGGGATCTGGTCAAGGGCTGGAGCGCCGCGGAGCGCCAACAGCTGCGCGACGACGTGCCGCGCCACGGTTATCGGGCAACGATCCGCGGCCGCAGCGCCCTCGACATCGCGCGCGACTGCCTCGACCTTGCGCGCAAGGGCCTGGCGCGGCGCGACCGGCTCGATTGGAACGAGTGCGACGAGACGCGCCATCTGGAGACGATCGAGGGCTACATCGAGCGCGGCGTCACCCCGGCCGAGGAGATGCTGGAAAAATTCCACGGCCCGTGGGGCGGCTCGGTCGAGCCGGTGTTCACCGAATACGCGTATTGATGCGATTTGGTGCGCTCTGGAGGATCGCGGCTCGTCGATCGCCCCGGGCAACAAAGATATCCTCCTTTAAAGGGGTCAAAAAGTAGTATATATTACCACCGAACATGAAGGGTGCATGGTGCATTATGTCCAATATCGAAAAGGTGAGTGTGGCACTCACGTCGAAACAGATTGCCGCGCTTCGCTCAGCCGTGAATGCTGGCGAATACGCGACAACCAGTGAAATCGTTCGGGAAGCGGTGCGCGATTGGCAAATGAAGCGGGAACTTCAGCGCGAGGACGTGAAGCGCCTCCGCCGTTTGTGGGACGAGGGCAAAGCCAGCGGCCTGGCCCGGCCGGTAGATTTCGGTAAACTCAGACAGCAAGCACGGCTGCAGCTCGCTAAAGCCAAAAAGGCCGGCAGTCGTGGCGGTTAAACTGGTCTGGTCGCCGCAAGCACGACAGGATCCCCGGGTCCGATCAGTACAGTAGAGATTATCCGCGTCGTTGACGGGCGGCGGGATCTAGCGAGTCTATTTTGATTGAAGGCTCCCACCTCCGCAATCGGCGCACGAAGCATGGCCAGGGGGACCCCGGCGACGGTCGCGCTGCAGAAGGCCGGCATCGTCTTCACGCTGCACGAATACGACTACGATCCCGGCGCCGAACGCATCGGCCTGCAGGCGGCGCAGGCGCTCGGCGTCGATCCCGCGCGCCTGTTCAAGACGCTGATGGCGCGCGCCGGCGCGACGGTCCTGTGCGTGCTGGTGCCGTCCGACCGCGAGGCGAGCCTCAAGCGGCTCGCCGCCGCGGCGGGCGCGAAGGACGCGGCGCTCATGCCGACCGCCGAGGCGGAGCGGGTGAGCGGCTATCGCGTCGGCGGAATTTCCCCGTTCGGACAGAAGAAGCGCGTGCGCTGTTTGCTCGACAAGGCGGCGCTGGGCCTCGCGACCATGATCGTCAACGGCGGCCGGCGCGGCCTGCAGATCGAGCTTGCGCCGGCGGACCTTGTCCGGCTGCTCGACGCGGAGGTGTATCAGATGTCGGATGACAGATGACAGATGTCAGATGGTACAGGGGCAATTTAATTGCAGTCCGCTGTCATCTGACATCCGTCATCCGACATCTGACATCTGACATCCGACATCCGAATCACTCCGCCGCTTCGCGCGCCTCCGACAGATTGTCCAGCGACGAGACGATGTGGTCGGCGAGCGCCTGGGAGAGCGCGGACGTCTCGTGCGCGTTGCGCACGAGGCCGATGCGGCACGACGGCAGTTCGGGAAATCCGTCGGCGGCGCTGAGCACGCGCATGCCCGGGCGCAGCCCCGATTCCGGCAGCACCGAGACCGCGAGCCCGGCAAGCACCGCCGCCGCCACCGCGCCGGCGTTCGAGCTCGAATAGAGGATGCGGTAGGGCCGCCGCACCGTCTCCAGCCGCTCGATCGCGATGCGCCGCCAGTTGCAGGTCGGCCGCCCGAGCGCAAGCGGCACGCGTTCCTCCTGATGGGCGAGGTGCCGGCTCGACGTCACCCACAACAGCCGTTCGCGGCGAAACGTCTCCGACGGCCGGCTGCCCTCCATGTGGGTGATGATGGCGAGGTCGAGGTCGTTGGCGTCGACGCGCTCGATCAGGTCGAGCGACGGCTCGCAGATCACGGTCAGCTCCGCGCCCGGATAGGCGAGCGAGAACCGCGCCATGATCTCGGGCAGATAGCGGTCGGCATAATCGTCGGGCACGCCGAGCCGCACCCGCCCGCTCAGCTCGGCATCGGAGAAGGCGGCGAGCGCCTCGACGTTGAGCTTGATGATGCGCCGGGCGTAGTCGAGCAGCCGCTCGCCGTCGTCGGTGAGTTTCGAGGCGCGGCCGTCGCGGGTGAAGATCGGCCGCTCCAGCCGCTCCTCCAGCCGCTTCATCTGCATCGACACCGCCGACTGGGTCTTGTGCACCGCGTCGGCGGCGCGGGTGAAGCTGCCGGTCTCGACGATGGCGATGAAGGTGCGAAGCTGGTCGACGTCGAGCAGGGCGGTCATTGGCAGTCCTCCCATGGTCGCGGGCACGCGGCCGATAATACATCATCCCGACTGATAAGTCAGATTAAAAACATTCGTTTCACTTATCAATAGGCCGGTGCCATGTAAGGGCCGTTCGGGCACATCGGGTGGGCTGTTCGAGGGTTCCGGTCGGAGGCCGGGGCCCCGCCGCACTGCTTTCGAATGGAGGATGCCATGACGTCACATGCCGAGACCTGGAAGGTTGCCGCCGAGCCGTTCGGCCGGACGATCGTCGCTGTTGCCAGGATCGTGACCGTGCGCCTCCGCCAAATCCTTGTTGCCTTCAGGCACCGCCGCGACGCCGCGGTCCTCGCCAGCCTCGACGACCGGATGCTCGCCGACATCGGGCTCAGCCGGAGCGATCTTCGCGAGGCCTTCAGCGAGCCGCTGTGGCGCGATCCCACCGTCCTATTGGTGAGCCGCGTGCGCCAGCGCCGCGCGGGGCGCCGCTCCGCTCGCGCCGTGCCCGCGCCCTCGATCGTGCCGCAGATCGGCGGCGCCGGGGTGACCCGCGCCGGCCGCACCGCCTGAGCTTCCCGAGCTGCCCCCAGCTCCCCGATCCGGGTTTCCTGTCCCCCTCTGAGCCCGGATCCTGCGCCCGCCGGCCGTCCCCGGCGGGCGCTTTTTCTTGGCGCTGTGGACAGTTATCCCCAGGCGCGGCGGCGGCCGGCCGGGCCGGCACAGGGTTAGCCATAAATTAATCACCTTTTGAAAGTTTGAAGGGAACGGGTAGAGGCGGGACAGGGGACGGCCTGAATGCGGCTTCGGGCGGGAGCTACCGTTAATCGCACATTGCGCTATACGGCGATGGCCACGGCGGCCGCTTGTGCATTTACCGCGTGGTCCGTGGACCAGGACAGCATTCCGGCCTCGGCCTCAGCCGACGTCATCGCCTTGCGCTTCCCCACGCAGGCCGAAGCCGTGGCGCCGCCGGCGGAGCATCGTGCCGCCGCGGACCGCGAAGCGGCCGACCGCGCGCTGCTCAGCCCCCGTCTGACCTACCCGCACATGGCGGCGCTGTCGCAAGGCGCGCCGTCGGCGCCGCCGGCGGTGGCACCGGCGCCCAAGGCGCCGCAGCCGCAACCCGCGGCGGCCACGGCCAAGCCGGCCGTCGTCGCGGACCGCAACAGCCACCGGCCCGCGTCCGTTCTCAACGAGGCGCAGATCGCGAGCATGAAGCGGCGGCTCAATCTCACGCCGGAACAGGAGCGCATGTGGCCGTCGGTCGAGGCCGCGCTGCGCAGGCTCGCCTATGCGAAAAGCCACGAGCGCTCGCGCAAGGACAGCGGAAGCGGCGCGATCGACCTCGCCGGCACCGACGTGGAGCAGCTCAAATCAGCCGCGTTCCCGCTGATCATGAGCTTCAGCGACGACCAGCGGCGCGAGCTGGTGTTCCTCGCCCACGTCGCCGGGCTGGAAAAACTGGTCCCGCAATTCTGATCGCCCCGAACGCCGCGGGCGAGCGCGTCAGCCGCGGGCTCACCCCGAAAACTCCGTCTCGTGGCGGATGATGTCGTCGGCCTCCGGGTTGAGCGGGACGGCGCCGCGCTTGGGCTCGCTCAGCGGCTCGTGCGGCAGGGTCCGCCCCGGCAACAGCTCCACGCCGGCGAGGGCATCGCCCGCCTGCTGCAACGCGAGGCGCTCGAGGTCGCGGCGGCGCACGTCCTCCTCCACCTCGCGCGCCCGTTCGGCGTCGAGCCCGATCGCCTCGAGCGCGCGGCGTCCGAACACGAGGGCGGATTCGTAGGTCTCGCGCAGCTCGTAATCGACGCCCTTGTCGATCAGCTCGAGGGTATGCACGCGATCGTACGAGCGCGCGTAGAGCGTGACGCCGGCGAACTCCGCGCGCGCCATTGCGACGATGCGGGTCGCCGCCTGGCGGTCGTTGACGCACACCGCGATCAGCCGGGCGTTGCCGGCGCCGGCGGCGCGCAGCACGTCGAGCCGCGTGCCGTCGCCGTAATAGACCTTGAACCCGAAGCGGCCGGCGTTCTGGATCATGCCGGCATTGTTGTCGATCGCCGTCACGTCGACGCCTTCGGCCAGCAGGCACTGCGACACGATCTGGCCGAACCGCCCGAAGCCGATCACCAGCACCGAGCCGCGCACGCCGTCGAACTCGTCCGGCTCCGGCGTATCCGGCGTCGCGAAGCGGCGGATCACCGCGTCGCTCGCGAGCGCGGTCGGCGGGCCGAGCAGCATGGTCACCGCCGCGATGGCGGTGAGCAGGCTTTGCGTGTCGGGCGCCAGCACGCCGAGGCCGGCGCCGAGCGGCAGCAGCACGAAGGCGAATTCGCCGGCGCCGGTGAGCACGGAGCCGGCGCGCAACGCATCGCCGCGCCGCACGCAGGTGGCGCGGAACAGCAGCCAGACGATCGCCGCCTTGAGGGCGGTGATGGCCAGCGCCGCGGCGAGGATCAGCCACAGATGGGCGCGCACGACGGCAAGGTCGATCGTCATGCCGACGCCCATGAAGAACAGCGCCAGCAACAGTCCGCGGAACGGCTCGATGTCGGCCTCGAGCTCGTGGCGGTAGCTCGATTCGGCGAGCAGCACGCCGGCGAGGAATGCGCCGAGCGCCATCGACATGCCGACCGCGTGCATCAGCAGGGCGGCGCCGAGCACGATGAGGAGCGCGGCCGCCGTCATCACCTCGCGCGTGCCGGTCTCGGCGAGCAGCCGGAACAGGGGATTGAGCAGATAGCGTCCCGCCGCCACCACCGCCGCGATGGCGGCGACCACCAGCAGGGCCGCGCTCAGCGCCGTGGAAAAGCTGTAGTCCTCGCCGCCGGGCGCGATCAGCGGCAGCAGCGCGATGAGCGGCACCACCGCCATGTCCTGGAACAGCAAGATCGCGAAGGCGCGCTGCCCGTAGGCGAGATGCAGGTCGCCGCGCTCCTGCAGGATCTGCAGCGCGATCGCGGTGGCCGAGAGCGCCAGCGCCAGGCCGGCGATGACCCCGCCGCGCCAGCCGATGAGCCCGGCGGCGACCCCGAGGCCGCCGATCGCCAGCGCGGTGAGCGCGAGCTGGGCGGCGCCGAGCACGAAAATATCGCGCCGCATCGCCAGCAGGCGCGACAGCTCGAGTTCGAGGCCGATGACGAACATCATCAGCACGACGCCGAGGTCGGCGACCGCCAGCATGGTCGAGGGCGCGCGGATGACGCCCGCTCCCCACGGGCCGACGATGACGCCTGCGACCAGGTAGGCGACGATCGCGGAGAGCCGCAGCCGCCGCGCGATCGGCACGCTGATGACGCAGGCGGCGAGCAGCACGAGCGCGAAGGAGAGGAAGCCGAAATCCGTCGGTTGAGCATTCATGACCGCCGTCCGTGCTGGGAACCCGGGAAATGCCGCGCGCGTGCCCCGCCGGCGCCGGCCGACGCCCCGCGATTTCAGTTGTCGCCGCGATGCGCGCGCTTATCTAACATGAACCCTTGCCGGCCGGTCCGCCCATCCATCCTGACGAGGGCCCATGCGGTACCGATTTTTGCGCGCGGGTTTTGTCCTGGCGACCCTCGTGGCCGCCGTCGTGCCGGCGGCCGCCCAGGTCGGCTTCGACCGGCCGGGGCGCGACTACGCAAGCTTCCCGGTGCTGTCCGGCGACCCGGCGGCCTGCGCGCAGAGCTGCGAGCGCGACCAGCGCTGCCGGGCGTGGAACTTCGCCTATCCGACCACCGTGCTCGCGCCCGCCATGTGCTGGCTCAAGGGCGAGATCGCGCCGCGCGTGGAAAATCCGTGCTGCATATCCGGGGTAAAGGGGGTCGGCGTGATCGAGCCGCGGCAGGGCACGAGCGAGTTCTCGATCGACCGGGTCGGCGGGGACTATCGCAATTTCGAGACGTCGCCCGATCCGGCCGGACAGACCTGCGCGGACGCGTGCAAGAGCGACCCGCATTGCCGCGCCTGGTCCTATTCGCGGCCCGGCTATGCCGGGCCGGCGCGCTGCTGGCTCAAGGAGCGCGTGACGCGGCCGCGCCACGCCCCCTGCTGCGTCTCCGGCGTGGTGCGGTGAGCGACCGGGCGGCGTGATCCGACAGCACGCCGTGCTCCGCCACCCGCGCGTTGCAGGCCGCGATCGCCGCGCGATTTTGTTCGAGCCACCGGCGTTCTTGGTCGGCTGTCGATGGCGGCGGAGACACAGCGCGTTTTGTGTCGCCCTTGTTCATTGCTGCAGCCCCATTCAGAATCCGGTGAAGACAAAATCGATGGCGGCGATGATCGCGTCGCGCTGCTCCGACAGAGAAGCGATCGTCTTGCCGAGGATCCGACGATCAACGGCAAATAGCTCATGGGTGGCGAGCCAGAACTCGCGACCATCAATGTTCACGAGTGGATTCATGCGCGTCGCGCCCGTCATGTCCGCGCGGGACACCAGCGGAGCGATCACCGTGGACGAGAGGCCCGAGACGAGATCGGATTGAAGCACCACAAGATATGGCCGATAGGCCGCCTCCTGCGCGTCCGGGTTGGCAACAACGTCGAATTGGCGGCTCATTCCCGATCCGGACGGTAGCGCAGACGGCTGGCGACGAGGCCATGACGATCGATGAACGCATTGATCGACGCGATTGCGTCGCGGTTGTCCTCCAGCCAGCGGCGTTCCTGCTCCGCCCGCACGATCGTGCGCAGGCGGCGCTCGAGGGTCTCCGAGATATTGATGCGCAGGCGACGTGCTTCGTCGAGCAGTTCGGTGTCGACGAACAGGTTCACGGCGCGCTTCCTGGCGGAACGCTCCCTCAGCATGGCGGCGCCCTCCGTCTATGCGCAAAATCTATGCGCATAATTCCTGAAGGGCAAGGCTCGATCGCCCTGACGCGATCGTTATCCACAGGACGGGCCGGTCCGGTAAGCTCCGGTCCCGAGGCTTTCGCCACCACGATCCGGAGCGACCCATGCGCAAACGCCTGGCTTTCATCGCCGCCCTGGCCATCACCGCCGGCCCGGCCGCGGCCCATCACGGCTGGGGCAGCTACGACGCCGCCAACCCCCTCACCGTGGCGGGCCCGATCCTCATCTCAAAATTCGAGAATCCCCACGTCACCATCTCGGTGCGCGGCAGCGACAAGGTGTGGACCGTGACGCTCGCCCCGACCTCGCGCATGACGAACCGTGGCGCGGTCCAGGCGGTGGTCGCCGTCGGCAACACCGTCTCGGCCTACGGCTATCCATCGAACGTGCAGCCGGACGAGATGCGTGCCGAGCGCATCACGGTCGACAACAAGACCTACGAGATGCGCTGATGGAGCACGACGCTCCGGCAATCTTCGCCGCCCTCGAGCACTCGGCGTTTGCGGCGGCGATCCGCCAATCGTCGTGGCTTTATCCGTTGGCGAATGTGGGGCACATCCTCGCCCTCGTCGCGTTCGCGAGCGCCGTTGCGGTGATGGATCTGCGCATCCTCGGGGCGTTCGCGGGCACCGTGCCCGCTCACGTGTTGAGGCAGGCGCGGCGCGCGGCCATCCTCGCGTTCTGCGGGCTTGCCGCGACCGGATTCATGCTGTTCTCAGCCGAGGCGAGCCACATCGTCGTCAATCCGGTGTTCCGCCTGAAGGCTGCGCTGGTGGCCGCCGGCCTTCTCAACGCGCTGGCCTTCGAGGTGGTGGTCCGCCGCGCCGTCGCGCCCTTGCCGGCCGGCGCGCCGATGCCGCGCGCGGCTCGCATGTCCGCCGCCCTCTCGCTTGCTATTTGGATCGCCGTCGCCGCCTGCGGGCGCAGCATCGCTTATTTTTGAATGTTCATGCTATAAAGTAGGACATGACACGGACTGGCACCAAACAAAAGCGCCGCATCACGATGGCGCCCATCACTGCGGAGGAACGCGTCGCGTTCCTCGCGTCGCTGAAGGGGCAGAGGCGGAGATCAAAGCGGGTAAGTACACGGAGTATGATTCGAAGAAATTCAAGGATCGCCTTGTCAGGATTTACCGGAGCGTGAAGCGGTAAGACTGCCTCACCCCGTCCCGCCGACCGTAATGCGGTCCATGCGCAGGGTCGGCTGCCCGACGCCGACCGGCACGCCCTGGCCGTTCTTGCCGCAAGTGCCGATGCCGGTGTCGAGCGCGAGGTCGTTGCCGATCAGGGCGACGCGCTTGAGCGCATCGGGTCCGTTGCCGATCAGCATGGCGCCCTTGAGCGGCGCGCCGACCTTGCCGCCCTCGAGCCGATAGGCCTCGGTGCACTGGAACACGAACTTGCCCGAGGTGATGTCGACCTGGCCGCCGCCGAAGCTCACCGCGTAGATGCCGTTCTTGACCGAGGCGAGGATCTCGCCTGGGTCGCGGTTGCCGGCCAGCATGTAGGTGTTGGTCATGCGCGGCATCGGCACGTGCGCGTAGCTCTCGCGCCGGCCGTTGCCGGTCGGCAGCATGTTCATCAGCCGCGCGTTCTGCCGATCCTGCATGTAGCCGACCAAAACGCCGTCCTCGATCAGCACGGTATGGGCGCTCGGCGTTCCCTCGTCGTCGATGGTGAGCGAGCCGCGCCGGCCCGCCATGGTGCCGTCGTCGACCACGGTGACGCCGGGTGCGGCGACGCGCTGGCCCATCAGCCCGGCGAACGCCGAGGTGCGCTTGCGGTTGAAGTCGCCCTCG
>DASPZC010000077.1:0-10053 GCA_035636455.1 Xanthobacteraceae bacterium | reverse complement strand
CAAGGCGTGGATGTCGAGATAGTCTCGCAATTCGGCGCGCTGGGTCACCACGGCGGCCTTGGTGCCGGCGAGATCGATCAGCGACGCCACCTTGAACTCCGGCCCTTCAACGATGTCTGCCGGCGCCACCTGCCCGAGGCTAAGGCCTCCGAAGAACGAAAGCTGGATCGGGTCCCCGCGCTCCACGCTGACGGTCAGCGTGTCCGACGTCGCTTGGCGCAAGCTCGCCCCGCGCAGATACGGCAGCTCCCGCATCAGTTTCGAAGGCTCGAACGGCGCGGACGCGAAGAAATCGAAATCGACGGAATGCCGGTGACCCAGCCGCAAGGCGATCGCCGTGCCGCCGTAAAGGGTGAAATAGTCCGGCGTCGCGGCCAGTTCGGGCCAGGGGTGTCGCTGCGCGGCCGGCAGGATGTCGAGTCGCGGCGTGAAGGTTTCCGACATGGCCCAGTTTACCCTATCGGGGCCCACGGCGGGAGAACCGCCGCGGCATTGCCGCACCGTGCGGGCTTATAAAAGCCTCTGGCGCGGGCGGAGAAATCCAATTATTCCCTTGCCCATGAGCAGGGCGCGGGACGCCAAATACAAGATCGGGCAGGTCGTGCGGCATCGGGTGTACCCGTTCCGCGGCGTCGTGTTCGACGTCGACCCGACCTTCAGCAATACCGAGGAATGGTGGCAGTCGATCCCGGCCGAGGTGCGGCCGCACAAGGACCAGCCGTTCTACCATCTGTTCGCGGAGAACGCGGAGAACGAGTACATCGCCTACGTGTCGGAGCAGAACCTGCTGCCCGATACCTCCGGCGAGCCGATCCGCCACCCGCAGGTGGCCGAGGAGTTCGAGCCCGACGGCAACGGCAGTTTCCGGCCGCGCCATCCGCAGCTGAATTGACGCTTCGGCCGCAAATCGGATCGCCCAAAAGGAACGAGGCGCGCCGGGGCGCGCCTCACGAAGCGTTGCCGAATTTGATCGGGTTTACCGGGTCGGCGTGGGCGTACCCGCCTGCGGCTGTTGCAGGCGCTTTTGCTGCTCCTCGCCGCGCTTGAGCAGCTCGTCCTGCATCTTCTTCGCCTGCTCCTTGCGCTGCTCCTCGAGCACCTTCGGATCGGTGGGCGGCCCGTCATGCGCCTTGCCGAAGTCGGCAAGGGGCAGCAGGTAGCTCACCGTCTGCTTCTGGTCGTTGATCGCCTGGATCTGCAGGGTCTGGCCGGCCTTGAGCTTGCCCACGAAGTCTTCGGCGACCTCGTGCTGGGCCATGCAAAACTCCGGCGCGCAGATGATGAAGGGACCGTCGCTCGGCGGATTGGAGTCGATGGTCACGCGCGTTCCCGGCGGAAGCAGCAGACGGGTGGGCAGGATGAGCTGCAGGATCTTCTTCGGCTCGCCTGCCAGTTCGATGAGGGCCGCCGCGGCCACGAACTGGCCGGACTCCATGTGGGCCTCCTTCATCGTCTGGCACAGTTCCTTGGCATTGGCATCCTGCGGGTTCTTGCCGCACAGTTTCACCCAGGCCGAATAGACGAGCGGGATCGACTGCGACTGGCCGGTGGCGGGCGCCGCCGGCTGTTGCGGCTGCGGCGCGGCCTGGGCCGGCGCCTGCTGCTTGGGTGGAGCTTGCTTGGGCTGCGTCTGCTTGGGCGGCGCCGCCTTGGGGGGAGCGGTCGGCGCGGGCGCCGGCTGTTGCGCCGCGGCGACGCCGGCGAACGCGAGGGTTGCCGCCGCGGCGATCACGGCCAATGTCCGAGCCGCCGGTCGCGCCGGCGCACGCAATATCCTCAAGCCCATGATGGAGTCCCTTTTCAGCCCGCTCGCACGCCGATCGGTAAGGCGAGGCGCATCCCCAATTTTCCGCCGGCTGTCTCGGCGCCAATTACGGCGACACCGTGACGCCGCCGGCCGCCTGATATCGCAAAACCCTGCGACGTTCCAGCTTGGTCCGCGCCACCCGGCCGGCCCGGAACAATGCGGCGCATTGTGATAAATTGCGCAGGTGCCGACCGAATCGAAGCCCGCCGGCCTGGCCGGATCGCGCGATCCTCTGGGCGTCCCGCCAACGGCGCGATGGTTATGGCCGGCCGCCCTCCTGGCAGCCCTCTCCCTCATCGTCTCGGCGTCCATCGGGCACGCGCGCGGCGAGGACGCGCGCCACGCCATCGCCATGCACGGGCAGCCGGCATTCGGGCCCGACCTGCCGCACTTCCCCTACGTCAACCCGGCGGCGCCGAAGGGCGGCCGGCTGGTGCACGGGGTGCTCGGCACGTTCGACAGCCTCAATCCCTTGATCGTCAAAGGCCTCGCGATCCCGCAGATGCGCGGCTACGTGATCGAGAGCCTGATGGCGCGTGGCTACGACGAGCCGTTCACGCTCTATGGGCTGCTCGCCAAGACGGTCGAGACCGACGCGGCGCGCAGCTTCGTCACCTTCACGCTCGATCCCGCGGCGCGGTTTTCCGACGGCACGCCGGTGACGGCGGAGGATGTGGTGTTCTCCTGGGACCTGCTGCGCGAGCACGGCCGCCCGAACCTGCGCAGCTATTACGGCAAGGTCGCGAGCGCGCAGGCGACCGGCGCGCGCACCGTCCGCTTCGACCTCGCCGCTTCGCAGGACCGCGAGCTGCCGCTGATCCTCGGGCTGATGCCGATCCTGCCCAAGCACGCGATCGACCCGGCGCGTTTCGAGGAGACGACGTTCGATGCGCCCATCGGCAGCGGGCCCTACAAGGTCTCGGCGGTCGATCCCGGCAAGAGCATGACGCTCGCGCGCGACCCGGCCTATTGGGGGCGCGACCTCGCGGTCAATCGCGGCCTGTGGAATTTCGATGAAATCCGCTTCGATTTCTACCGCGACGCCAACACGCACTTCGAAGCGTTCAAGCGCGGCCTGTACGACCTGCGCGAGGAGGCCGACCCGGCGCGCTGGCAGACCGGCTACGACTTCCCGGCCGCGCGCGATGGGCACATCATCCGCGAAGCCCTGCCGAACGGCCATCCCCAGGGCATGCGGGCCTTCGTGTTCAACACGCGGCGCCCGCTCTTCGCCGATATCCGCGTGCGCGAAGCGATCGGGCTCTTGTTCGACTTCGAATGGATCAATCGCAATTTCTTCTTCGATCTCTACCGGCGGACCGCCAGCTATTTCGAAGGCTCCGACCTCTCGGCGCGCGGCCGGCCCGCGGATCAACGCGAGCGCAGCCTGCTCGCCGCCTTCCCCGGCGCGGTTCGGGCCGACGTGATGGACGGCACGTGGGCGCCGCCGGTCACCGATCGGTCGGGCCGCGACCGCGATCTCCTCAAGCGCGCGCTCGCACTGCTCAATGCCGCCGGCTACGACCTCAAGGGCACCGAGCTGCGCGAGCGCGCGAGCGGACGGCCGTTCGCCTTCGAAATCCTGGTGACCACCCGCGACCAGGAGCGCCTGGCGCTCGCTTTCGCGCGCGATCTCAAGCGCGCGGGGATCGCCGCGCAGGTGCGCGCGGTCGACGCGGTTCAATACGACCGCCGCACCCAGACCTTCGACTTCGACATGATCCAGTATTGGTGGGACCAGTCGCTGTCTCCCGGCAACGAGCAGAGTTTTTATTGGAGCGCCGCGGCGGCCGATGCCCCCGGCACCCGCAACTACATGGGCGCCCGCGACCCGGCGATCGACGCGATGATCGCGGCGATGCTCAAGGCGGAGGGGCGCGAGGAGTTCGTCTCGGCGGTGCGCGCCCTCGACCGCGTGCTCATCTCTGGGTTCTACGTCGTCCCGCTGTTTCACCATTCCGATCAGTGGGTCGCCCGCTGGGCCCGGATCGAACGTCCCGCCAGGACGTCGCTGTTCGGCTTCCTCCCGGAAACCTTGTGGCATCGGCCGCAGACCCAGTGAGGAGACCATGATCCTCGGCAACACCTCCGGCGATGCATCGCGCGCCTCGTTGTCGCCGGCGGATTGGCAATTCCGCGACACCCTCGACGAGCTTTTCCGCCGTGCCGTCGAAGCGCGGCCCGACGCGACGGCGCTGATCGATCCGCCGGACCGCGAAGCTTTTACCGACGGCGCGCCGCGGCGGCTCACTTGGGCGCAGGCGGATCAGGTGGTGTCGGCCATCGCCAATCTGTTGAAGTCGTTCGGGCTGCCGGCCGACGCCGTGGTGGCGGTGCAGCTGCCCAATGTCGTCGAGGGGGTGCTGGTGCTCCTCGGCGTGCTGCGCGCCGGGATGATCGCCGCGCCGCTGCCCCTGCTGTGGCGGCGGGCCGATGCACGCGCGGCGCTCGGACGGATCGGTGCGCGGGCGCTGATTTCCTGCCGCCGGGTCGGTGACATCGATCATGCCGAGCTTTCCATGCATGTCGCCGCGGAGACGTTCGCCATCCGCTTCGTGTGCGCGTTCGGGCGCGGTGTCCCGGACGGCGTCATTCCGCTTGACGACCTGTTCGACGAGGCCCTGCCGGCGTCTTCGCCGCCGCTCGACCACGGCGGCGACCCGGCCGACCATGTCGCGGTCGTCACGTTCGATACGATGGCGGACGGCCTCGTGCCGGTGGCGCGCAGCCATGCCGAACTCATTGCCGCCGGCCATGCGGTGGCGAATGCAGCCGGCATCGAGCCGGGCGCGCGCCTGCTCGGCGCGCTGATGTCGAGTTCGCTCGCCGGTCTCGGCTCGACCGTCGTGCCGTGGCTCCTGCGCGGCGGAACACTGTGGCTGCACCAGCCGTTCGATCCGGCCGTTCTGGCGACGCAGGCGAGCGACGTCGCCGTCGTGCCCGGCCCTGTGCTGTCGCGCCTGGTCGAAGCCGGGCTGATCGCGCCGCAGGCCGGACCGCAGGCCGTCGTCGCCGTGTGGCGCGCGCCCGAACGGCTGGCAGACGCCGCGCCCTGGCTCCCCCGCGACACCACCCTGGTCGATGTGCCGGTGTTCGGCGAGATCGGCCTCGTGGCGGCGCGCCGCGGCCCGGACGGCAAGCCGGCGGCGCTGGTCGCCGGGCCGGCGCCGGGCGCAGGTTCGGACGCCACCGTCGAGCTTGCGCGGACTCCCGGCGGCACCCTCGCCCTGCGTGGCGCCATGGTGCCTCGATACGCCTTCCCCGCCGGCGTCGAACGCGCCGCCCCGCGCCTGAAGATCGGCGAGGACGGCTTTGTCGATACCGGCAATCCATGCCGGATCGACCGCGACAGCCACACCCTCACCCTCGATGGCCCGCCGCCCGGCATCGTCAGCGTGGGCGGCTACCGCTTCGCCCTGCGTGAGCTGCAGGACCTGGTGAAGCCGATCGACGACGACGGCTCGGTGGCGGCGCTGCCCGACGTGCTGGCGGGGCATCGCCTGGCCGGCGTCGGCAATGACCGCGACGCCATCCGGGAAAAGCTCGCCGAAGAAGGCGCCAATCCGCTCGTCACCGCCGCCTTCCGGGACAAGCGGCCCGGCCGCGCCTCGGCGGCGTGAGCGCCCGAGAGCACGGTTGCGGCCGCCTGATCCGGCCCTACCTTCGTGGCCTCACACGAAGGTGCCGCGCCATGGCTTCATCCGCGTCCGCTCTCCCGATGCCGATCGACGTCGTCTCCGACGTCGTCTGTCCGTGGTGCTTCATCGGCAAGAAGCGCCTCGAAAAGGCGCTGGCGCTCAAGCCCGAGATTCCGGTCGAGCTGCACTGGCGGCCGTATTTCCTCAACGACTGGGTGCCGCGCGAGGGCATCGACCGCAGGACCTATCTCGAGACCAAATTCGGCTCGGTCGAACGCTACACCGCCATTGCCGGCCGCGTGCAGAAGGCGGCGGAAGAGGAAGGCCTCGTCTATCGGCTCGACAAGATTTCCCGCCAGCCGAACACGCTCGACTGCCATCGCCTGATCCTGTGGGCGCGCAACACCGGCGACCCGGCGCGCATGAAGCAGCGGCTGATGGAGCTCTACTTCGCGGAAGGCGCCGATCTGTCCGATCCTGACGTGCTGGTGCAGGCCGCGGTCGACTGCGGCATGGACGGCGAACTCGTGCGCGGGTTGCTCGCGAGCGACGCCGACGTCGACCGCGTCACCCGCGAGGCGCAGTCGGCCAAGGAGGCCGGCGTCGACGGCGTGCCCTGCTTCATCTTCGGCAACGTGCTCGCGGTGTCAGGCGCGCAGTCGCCCGACTATCTTGCCGACACGCTGACACGCGCTGCCGCGGAATACGCGCGCCGGGCGGCGGAGGCCGGGGCGGAATCCGTGCCGGGCTGACACCGCTGATCGCGTCCGCGGCGCCCATGCGCGGGAGCATTTAGGTTCCTGGGCGCGACGGGTTGATGAACGCCACCACGCCTTGGAAGTGACGGGCGTTAAGGCTTGCAACGACGCACCGATTTGCTGCTGCGGTGGCAGCAATAATCATGTCAAGCGGGCTGCGAGGACGACCGGTGCCGGTCCCGGCGGCCATTATGCGGGCCCATTCGCCGGCCGCTGTCTCATCGAACGAAAGTATACGACCTCGGAAAAGCGCACGCGGCCCTTCCGGGCCGTTGAACCAGTTTTCCAACTGGCGCTTTTTTTGTCCCGCCGGCTTCTCCAGAACGCCGCGTCTCAGCTCCGCGAGCGTCAGAGTCGAGATAAAAAGATCGCCGTCCCGCTGCTGCGCGAGCCAATCAAGCAGCGGCTGAGACGGTTTCGACCGCGTCGCCTCGCTGACCACGTTTGTATCGAGAAGGTACCGGGTCACAGGTCGACGTCGCGGCCTGGGATGACTTCTCGCTCGACTTGCAACTCAGCTCCGACGAGTGGCGAGCGTCGTAACGCGGCCAAGATGCCTCCTCGGGTGGGCTCATTCGGCCGAGTTCTCCGCGTGAGTTCCGTGCGCAGTCCTGCGGCTCCGGCATCGCCCGCCGCGAGTTGCCTCGCCACGTCGCGAACGAGTTCTTTATCCACGTCCAGCCCGCGGACTTCGTAACGGCTCATACCTCGTTCACGGAGACGGCGGCGATAATTGGCGACAGCGCGCTTCTGCGATGGCTTTGTCATCGGAGCTCTCTATAGCCGGTAATATAGCCGGCTGAAATGCAACAGTCCAGTGTTTCCATGCATCGATTGCATTGTGGTCACGATGCGAGGCAGGCGGATGAGCCGTTCGCCGTCACCGTATCCCCGTGTCGCGCCGGCCACGCGGGCCACACTTTTTAAACTTTTCCATTGACATCCAGTGTTATGCCTTTATACCATTCGTCGTGCGATCGATCTTGGCGCGAAGCCAGGAATGCGGCTTGTAAATATCAAGTGAAATACAAGTGGGGTGTTCAGAAACGGGAAACGAGGCGACCCGAAGCGCATGCGTTGCGCCCGCGAGCGAGGTCCGAGGAGCAAGAGAGGTGGGGCGTGTAAAGTCCTGTAAAAACACGATTCGAAAACGAGCGTGCGACGCAACACGAACGCCAAAAGCCAGGGCAGCCTGTAAAGATCAGGGAAAATACAGGATTGAGGATGGACGAAATAGCGAATAGTAAACGCCACCTCATCCTGAGGAGGCCCGCGTAGCGGGCCGTCTCGAAGGATGGAAGCAGATGCGCCCTTGGTCCATCCTTCGAGACGCCGCCGGATCGCGGGGATTTCGATCGCCTGCGGGAATTGTCGAAGCGGCGTGGCCCGTTCAAAACGTGATCGCACACACTTGGCTGAGCTCGTGTCCATCCTTCGAGACGCGCGCCACGCAAGTCGGCTGTAGCCGACTCGCGCATCATAATGCCGATCTCGGGTAAACCCGAGATCGGTGGCGCGCTCCTCAGGATGAGGTCCTTGTTTGTTTCGCTCATCCTCAGCATGAGGGCGCAGAGTATTTGATTTATTGGCGACGTAACCCCTCGCCTTCGCTTGGTCAGGCGGCCTTGGCGGGCTCGGCGATGCGCACGAGGCCGCGCAGGATGCGCGCGGCGCCCTTGAGGCGATCGTCGGGACGCTCCCAGTCGTCGAAGAACACCACCTTCATGTCCGGGCGCACGCGCGCCGCCGGGCCCTGGTCGCGGATGAAGGCGACGAGCGCGTCCGGGTTGGCGAAGGTGTTGTCGCGCAACGCGATCACCGCGCCCTTGGGGCCGACCTCGATCTTTTCCACGTTGGCGCGGCGGCACAGCCCCTTGATGGCGACGATCTTGAGGAGGTGATCGACCTCCGGCGGCAACGGGCCGAAACGGTCGACCAGCTCGGCGCCGAACGCGTCGATCTCGCGCTCGTCCTCGATGTCGGCGAGGCGGCGGTAGAGCGCGAGGCGCACCGGGAGATCAGCGACGTAGTCCTCCGGGATGAGCACCGGCGTCCCGATGGTGATCTGCGGCGACCAGCGATCGGCGACCGGCGCGGCGATGCCGGCCTTGAGACTGAGCACCGCCTCCTCGAGCATCTGCTGGTAAAGCTCGAAGCCGACCTCCTTGATGTGGCCGGACTGCTCGTCGCCGAGCAGGTTGCCGGCGCCGCGAATGTCGAGATCGTGCGAGGCGAGCTGGAAGCCGGCGCCGAGCGTATCGAGCGATTGCAGCACCTTGAGGCGGCGCTCGGCCTGGGCGGTGATCCGCTTCGCCTCCGGCAGGGTGAACAGCGCGTAGGCGCGCAGCTTGGCGCGCCCGACGCGGCCGCGCAGCTGATAGAGCTGGGCGAGGCCGAACATGTCGGCGCGGTGCACGATCAACGTGTTGGCGGTCGGGATGTCGAGGCCGGATTCGATGATCGTCGTCGACAGCAGCACGTCGTATTTGCCGTCGTAGAACGCCGACATGATGTCGTCGAGCACGGTCGAGGGCATCTGGCCGTGGGCGACGGCGACCCGCGACTCGGGCACGTTCTTGTCGAGAAAATCCTTGGCCGCGGCGATGTCCTCGATGCGCGGGCAGACATAGAACGCCTGGCCGCCGCGATAGCGCTCGCGCAGCAGCGCCTCGCGCACGATCAGCGGATCGAACGGCGAGACGAAGGTGCGCACCGCCAGCCGATCGATCGGCGGCGAGGCGATGATCGACAACTCGCGCACGCCGGTGAGCGCAAGCTGGAGCGTGCGCGGGATCGGCGTCGCGGTGAGCGTGAGCACGTGCACTTCGGCGCGCAGCTGCTTGAGCTTCTCCTTGTGCGCCACGCCGAAATGCTGCTCCTCGTCGATGACGACCAGGCCGAGGTCCTTGAAGCGCACGGATTTGCCGAGCAGCGCGTGGGTGCCGATCGCGATGTCGACCGTGCCCGCCGCCAGCCCCTGCTTGGCCTTGGCGAGATCCGAGGACGAGACCAGGCGCGAGGCCTGGGCGATGTGCACGGGAACCCCGCGGAACCGGTCCGTGAAGGTCTTGGTGTGCTGGCGCGCGAGCAGCGTGGTCGGCACCACGACCGCCACCTGCTTGCCGTTCATCACCGCGACGAACGCGGCGCGCAGCGCCACCTCGGTCTTGCCGAAGCCGACGTCGCCGCACACCAGCCGGTCCATCGGCCGGCCGGCGCCAAGATCGTCGAGCACGCGGTCGATCGCGGCCTGCTGGTCCTCGGTCTCCTCGTAGGGGAAGCCGGCGCAGAACTCGTCGTAGAGGCCGTGACCGACGGCGAGCCGCGGCGCCGCGCGCAGCTGGCGCTCCGCTGCGACCTTGATCAGCTCGCCGGCGATCTCGCGAATGCGCTGCTTGAGTCGCGCCTTGCGCGATTGCCAGCCGCTGCCGCCCAGGCGGTCGAGCTCGACGCCGGCTTCCTCTGAGCCGTAGCGGGAGAGCAGCTCGACGTTCTCGACCGGCAGGAACAGCTTGTCGCCGCCGGCATAGTGGATCTCCAGGCAATCGTGCGGCGCGCCGGCGGCCTCGATGTTCATGAGGCCGACGAAGCGGCCGATGCCGTGATCCACGTGCACGACGAGATCGCCGGCGGCAAGGCTCGTCACCTCGGCGATGAAATCCTCGGCGCGGCGCGCGGCGCGGCGCGGCCGCACCAGGCGGTCGCCGAGGATGTCCTGCTCGCCGATGACGGCAAGCTCGGCGGTCTCGAACCCGGCCTCGAGGCCGAGCACTGCGAGGCCGACCTCCGGCTTCGGCCGCGCCAGCAGCTGCGGCCACGACGCGACCTCGCTCAAGTTCGCGAGCCGGTG
>DASPZC010000076.1:0-2147 GCA_035636455.1 Xanthobacteraceae bacterium | reverse complement strand
GATTGCTGCTGCGGGGGCTCGAACTCGGCGCCGCGGCGCTGGTACTCGCCTTCGGCGCGCTGCTGCTGATGGGCTACATGGCAAGCGAGCGCATGTTCGCCGTGTGAGGCTCAGCCGAAATCCTCCGGCCTGAGCTCGATCGGCGTGCCGTGCGGCGTGCGCTCGGCTGCGTGCTCCCAGGCGTCGCGATAGCGCGCCAGCATGGCGCTGTCGGTCACGCCCTTGCTGGCGACCAGGCGCTCGAGCGTGTTGAGCCAGTGCCGGTAGTAGGTCTCGCCGGTGTCGGGATCGCCCGCCGCCTGCGCGCGCTTGATCTCCGCGCCCAAGGTCGCCGCCCACTCGCTCCAGGTGAACAGGCCGCGTTCGTGCAGCGCGAGCGCCATGGCGAAAGCCTGCGCTTCCCACGGCTCGCGGAACACCGGCCCGTCATCGTCGCGCGGAATGCCGGGCAGCGCGCCCGCGGCGCCGCGTGCCGATGCGGGGTCGATCGTGCTCTTGCCGCTCACAACGAAACCAACCTAACGTGGACAGGCGGTATCTAATCGATCGGCCACGTCATGTCATCCCTGGCGCGCCTCGACCGGCTGGCGCAGCGGATCGACCGCCTGAGCGCCGCGGTCGGACGCGGCGCGGCGTGGTGCCTTCTGTTCATGGTGCTCGCCAAGTTTGCCGTGGTGCTGATGCGCTACGTGCTGGGCGTCGGTTCGGTGTGGCTGCAGGAGTCGATCCTCTACACCCATGGAGCCGTGTTCATGCTGGCGGCCGCATGGACGCTCGCGGTTGACGCTCACGTGCGCGTCGACATTTTCTATGCCGAGGCGTCGGCGCGCACGAAAGCGCTGATCGATCTCCTCGGCGCGCTGCTGCTGCTGCTTCCCTTCGCGCTGGCGGTGCTGGTCCTGTCCTCGCCCTACGTGGCGCGCTCGTGGGCGATCCTCGAAGGCTCGCGCGAGACGAGCGGGCTGCCGGCGCTGTTCCTGCTCAAGACGCTGATCCCGCTCTTTGCCGCCTTGCTCGGCCTGCAGGGGATTGCCCAGATCATCCGCGCCGGCATCGCCATCGCCGGCGCGCCGTCCGGCCGGCGCTGAGGCGGCGATGGGCGTTGCCGAGGTCCTCGCGGTCCTGCTGGTGGTGGCGGTCTGCGGCCTGCTGATGGCCGGCTATCCGGTGGCGCTCACCCTCGCCGGCGTGTCGCTCGCGTTCGCGGCGCTCGGCCATGCCGCCGGCATCATGAGCCTCGGGTTCCTCGGCGCCCTGCCCCAGCGCATCTTCGGCGTGATGACCAACGACGTGCTGCTGGCGATCCCGCTGTTCGTGTTCATGGGCGTGATGCTCGAGCGCTCGCGCATCGCCGAGGAATTATTGGAGACCATGGGGCGCCTGTTCGGCGCGTTGCGCGGCGGCCTGGGCATTTCGGTCGCGATCGTCGGCGCGCTGCTGGCCGCCGCCAAGGGCGTGGTCGGCGCCACCACCGTCACCATGGGGCTGATCACGCTGCCCGCCATGCTGCGGCACGGCTACGACCCGCGCCTGGCGGCCGGCACCGTCGCGGCGACCTCGACGCTCGCCCAAATCATGCCGCCCGCGACCGTGCTGGTCGTGCTCGGCGACCAGCTCAACAACGCCTACCAGGCCGCCCAGCTCGCGAGCGGCGTCTTTGCGCCCAGTTCGGTCTCGGTCGGCGACCTGTTCGCCGGCGCGATCGTGCCGGCGCTCACCCTTGTTGCCTTCTATCTTCTCTATCTCGTCGCCATGGCGTGGCTCAGGCCGGAAACCTCGCCGGCCGTTCCGCCCGAGCCGGGCGCGCCGCACGGCCTCGCGGCGGTCCGCCAGGTCGCCGAGGCGCTGGTCGCGCCGGTGCTGCTGATCGTCGCCGTGCTCGGCTCGATCCTCGCCGGCCTGGCGACGCCGACCGAGTCGGCGGCGGTGGGCGCGTTCGGGGCGATTGCGCTCACCGCGCGCAAGGTCGACCGCGCCCGGTCCTGGCCGGTGACGCTCGGCTTCGCGGCGATCATCGCGGTGCTCATCCTGCATGCGTTGATCGACGTGCGGCTCAACCGCAGCGCCACGGCGCTCGGCGAGCAGATCGGCCTCGCCGCGGCGCTCGCGCTCATCGCCATCATCGCGCTCGGCGCGTTCGTCGCCGT
>DASPZC010000075.1:0-6348 GCA_035636455.1 Xanthobacteraceae bacterium | reverse complement strand
TACGGAAGTCGGGCGCCGGCGTGTTCCACGCGGTCATGTCGCGCGCGTCCGGCTGGGCGATGACCGAGAGCATCAGGGCCGCGTCGCCCACCGTGCGGGTGAGCGGTCCCTGATGCGCGAGCACGCCGAACGGGGAGGCCGGATAGGCCGGCACCCGTCCGTAGCTCGGCTTGACGCCGAACACGCCGGTGAACGCCGCCGGGATGCGGATCGAGCCGGCGCCGTCGGTGCCGAGATGAAGCGGGCCGAGGTTGAGCAGCGCCGCCGCCGCGGCGCCGCCCGACGAGCCGCCGGTGGTGCGGTCGAGCTTCCACGGATTGCGGGTGATGCCGGACAGCGGGCTGTGGCAGACGCCGATCCAGCCGAACTCCGGCAGGGTGGTCTTGCCGAGGATGACGGCGCCCCGCTCGCGCAGGCGCGCGACGGCCGGCGCGTCGGCAGGCGAGGGCCCGGCATCGGTCACCGCCGAGCCGCGACGGGTCGGCCAGCCCTTGGCCCAGATATTGTCCTTGACGCTCATGGGCACGCCGTCGACGAGGCCCGCGGGCGCGCCCTTGGCCCAGCGCTCCTCGGACGCGCGCGCGGCCGCCAATGCGCCGTCGCGGTCGATCAGCAGAAAGGCGTTGACCACGGGGTTGAAGCGGTCGATGCGGTCGAGCGCATCGCGCGCCGCCTCGACCGGGGACAGCTCGCGGCGGCGATAGCGGCGGATCAGTTCGCCGGCGCCGAGCGTGTGAATGTCGGACATGGATTGAGACCGAGGTGCTGCGGACGCGGGAAGACGGACCCGGCGGTCCGTCATTCTAGCCCGCCGGCTCGCATTTCGCGCGCGCCTCGCCGTCAGAGGGCGCTATCGAGAGGGGGTTCCCGTGACGGCGGTCAATGCCGTCTTTCGGTCGGATCTTCCCGCAGGCCCCCGAGATCGAGCGGCCGCAGCGTCAGCTGCTCGACGAACTCGACGATGGTGCGGCGCAGTTCCGGATCGGAAATCGACGTATAGGCGCGCAATAGCCGGTAGGCGTAGGGCTGCGCCAAGGCGGCGAGCGGGGATTGGAACCCTTGCCGCGCTACCCGGTCGATCGTCTCGCGCCCTTCAAAAAACGAGCTCACCCGAACGTTGAGCACGTTGGCGATTTGCGTCAGGCGCCCGGCCCCCACCCGATTGGCGCCTTTCTCGTATTTCTGCACCTGCTGAAAGGTGACGCCGATACGGTCGGCCAGCTCGGATTGCGACAAGCCGGTGGCTAGGCGCTGGATGCGGATGCGCTGCCCAACCTCGACATCGATCGGGTCCGGTTTCTTCGATCCCATGGCGGCCCCCTGCTCCCTGTGCGCCGCCCGGGCCCCCCGAGCCGGTCGGCTCGGGACCTGGGTGGATTCACATCGGTGGCGCAATCCATGGTCCCACCGCTGGCGCGGCGGGACTCGGACTACGCGGGTGCCGTCCAGGCTCCGGCCATGGGCGGCGGGCATTGCAAACCGGGCGCTGCCCACCGGCCTTGGTGGATACGCCCGCTCACGAGTGGCGGGGCGTGTAGCGCCTCTTGCGCCGCGGGCTGTGGCCGCCCGTCTTCACCGCGACCCGCTCGACCAGTTCGACGATCGACCGGCGCAGCTCGCTGTCGGTCAGCGTCGAATAGGCCTGCAACAGGCGGAACGCGTGCGGGTGGGTGATCAGCGACAGCGGCGATTCCACCCCCTGCGCCGCGACCTTCTCGATGTGGTCGCGCCCCTCGAAGAAGGTATGCACGGGCACGTTGAGCACCCGTGCGATTTGCGTGAGACGACCGGCGCCGACTCGATTCGCCCCCTTCTCGTATTTCTGCACCTGCTGGAACGTCACCCCGATGCTCTGGCCGAGCTCGGTTTGTGACAGTCCGGAGGCAAGCCGTTGGATCTTGATGCGTTGTCCTACTTCGATATCGACTGGATCCGGTTTTCGCGTGGCCATGGAAGTCTCCGACTACCGCGCCCGCCCCGTCGCGGGACGCGTCGCCGGATAGGTTAGCAAGCTTCTACAGATTCTGCGAGTACGCTCGTCAGTGTGGTTCCGATTTCCGGGTCAGCCCGGTTGGATCTGCCATAAGGTAGCTAATTACCGAAAGGGCCTCGCCCACGCTGCGAGCTTCGAGCGAGAGCCGGCCGCTCGACGCCCACGAGGCGACCACCGACTCCGGCTCGCCGACCAGTGCGACGAACGACTCGATCGCCTCCCGCGTGGCCTGCGGCATCGCGCTCACGGCGCGGATGATCTCCAGCAGGCCCGGTTCCTGGCTCCAGTAGTACAGCTCCATCAGTCGCGCCGGATCGCATCTCCCGACGATCCGGCTCACCACGTCCGGCAATGTTGGCTGTTCGTTCTGACTTTTGCTCATGCAGCGTGTCTTGACCGCGTCACCCATCACTCGCCCTCCGGATTGCCCGTTGCCGCAATCTTTCCCCGGTCGGAACCGGGTGCCCGGTTCCAGGGAAAAGCGCCCCGCGCCGTTGGATTTGATCGGCCGCGGAACCGCCGCGGACCTTTCGCCGGTCGCCTACGGGATTTCCCTGATCGACAGCTAAATGCGGGCGGTGATTTTAGACGACTGTTAGAAATGACACTTGACAAACGGCTAAATGCTGATCTCGCCGGTTCGGATGGCGTTCACGACCGCCTGGGTACGGTTGACCGCATTGACCTTGCGGGTTGCGCTGGCGATCAGCCAGTTCACCGCGCGCTCGCTGATCCCGAGGATGACCGAGATATCCCACGAGGACTTGCCTCCGGCAATCCAGTGCAACACTTCGCGCTCGCGCGGCGTCAGCGTCCCGCGCGCCTCGGCGCTTTCATGCAGTCCCAAAAGCTCCACCGCCCTCGCGTGAGCGCAAAGGCTCAGCATGCGAACGGTGCTCGTGGCCCGGGGCTCGAATTCCGGCCGCTCTCCGGCCAGAGTCACGCACGACACAGCGCCGCAAGCCCGGATCACCGGCACCACAAATCCCGTGCGCGATCCTGACGCTTCGACGGCGCGCATCACCTTGACCGTCGACGGCCGCGTCGCGCCATCGACCAGGGCCTTCGACCACTCGAACGGATTGATGTTTCGCCGGCCCCAGGACGCGACCGGATCCTCGGCGTAATTATTTTCGTTGGCGAAACGCTGGGTCCAGCCGCGCGGCCAGCCGTTACGCAGAAAATACGCTTCGACGTGCCGCGGCGGCTCGGGCATGCCGGTGATCAGGACGGACGAGAAACCGAAGATCGACAATGACGAGGCCAGCCGCTCCACGACCTCTTCAGGAGTCTTCAAATGATCGAATTCCTCGATCACATCGAGCGCGGCACGCCTGTAATTGACCGACGCGGCGGTCATCGTCCCTTCCCAGGCCGGCTTGGATCTGATCGTCGGCTTTATGCCTCTTGGACGGGCGCATTATAGGGCCGGCGGGCAATTGGGCAATGGCCGATGACGGCCCTCCGGATCGTTGTCGCGGGCGCCACGGCGTGCCAATGAAACGGGCTCGCCGGAGACCCGTGCCGTGAACGTGAGCCCGCAGCCGCCGCTCCTGCTCGACGTCGTGCCGCCGAACTATCGCCTGCGCCTGCCCGGGCCGGCCGCCGTGCCCGAACGCGTGCGCGCGGCACTGGCGCAGCCCGTGCTCAACCATCGCGGCCCTGAGTTTCGCGCCGTTCTCGCCGAGACGACGGCCGGGCTGCGCCGGATTTTCGGCACCCGGCACGACGTCCTGATGTTCGGCTCGTCGGGCACCGGCGCCATGGAGGCGGCGCTCGCCAATGTGCTTGGTCCCGGCGACGCGCTCCTGATCGTGGTGGCCGGCCAGTTCGGCGAGCGCTTCGCGTCAATTGCCGAAACCATGGGAGCCCGCGTCGATCGCGTGGAAGTGCCGTGGGGCGAAGCGCCCGATGCGTCGGAGATCGCTGCGCGCACGCGCGCGCAAAACTATCGCGCGGTCGTGTGCGTGCACAACGAAAGCTCGACCGGCGTCCTCGCCGACCTCGCGGCGATCGGCGCCGTGCTGCGCGACACCGCAGCTCTCCTGGTCGTCGATTCCGTGAGCGGGGTCGCGGGCGTCGAGATGCACATGGACGAGTGGGGCGTCGACGTTCTCGTCGCGGCCTCGCAGAAATGCCTGATGTGCCCGCCTGGGCTCGCCTTCGCGGCCTTGAGCGAAAAGGCCGCGCGCGTCGTCGGGGCGGCCGACGGAGTGCCGCGTTTCTTCTTCGATTTCCGCCGCATGAAGGTGGCGCTGGACAAAGGCGAGACGCCGTTCACCCCGCCAGTGTCGCTGGTGCTGGCGTTGCGCCAGGCGCTTGCCATGATCGAGGAGGAAGGATTGCCGGCGGTGCTTGAGCGGCACCGCCGCCTGTCCGCCGCCCTGCGGGCCGGCTGCGAGGCGCTTGGCCTGCCGATGTTCCCGACCGCGCCCCTGCTGTCGCCGACCGTGACCGCCGCCTGCGTGCCGGACGGCCTCGACGCAACGGCGATCGTGCGCCACATGCATGTGCGCTACCGTACCGTGATCGCCGGGCAGCGCACCAAGCTGTTCGGCCGCGTCATCCGCTTCGGCACCATGGGGTCGTTCGGCCCGGCCGACATTTTCACCGACCTGCACCATCTCGAATGCACGCTGCGCGATCTCGGACATCCGCCGCCGGCCGGCGCCGGTGTCGCGGCGGCGGCACGCATGCTTGCGGAGGACACATGCTGATCCGCGCGCTGGCCATCTTTCTGATCGCCGTGGCCGCCCTGGCGATCGCCGGCCCGGCAGGAGCGCAGGGCAAGCTCGCCGTCTATTCGGCGAACGACGCCAACCTCAACCGCTTCGTCTTCGAGGCGTTCACGCGGGAGACCGGCATCGAAGTGGAGCCGGTCGAGGGCGGCTCCGGCGTCGTGTTCCGCCGCATCGCCTCCGAGCGCGAGCGGCCGCTGGGCGACGTGGTGTGGGGCGTGAGCCGGGCGCTGCTGCAGACAAATCGCGGCCTGCTCGCGCCCTACGCATCGAAGAACAAGGACGCGGTGCCGGCCCAGTTCCGCGACCCGGAGGATCGGTGGATCGGCAACAACCTGCACCTCCTCGTCATCCTGCAGAACACCAGGCTCGTTGCCGCCGAGGCCGGCCCGAAGACGTGGACCGACCTGCTCGATCCGCAATGGAAGGGCAAGATCGCCTTCACCGACCCGGCGAATTCCGGCTCCGCCTTCAGCAATCTCACCATGCTGGCCGAGCTGTGGGGCGGCGGCGACGCCGGCTGGGACAAGGTCGCGCGGCTGCTCGCCAACACGCGGGTGCTCAACCGCTCGACCCTGGTGTTCCAGGGCGTCGGCAACGGCGAGTTCCCGCTCGGCATGTCGCTCGAATATGCCGGCCTGCTGTGGGCGTCGAACGGCGCGCCCGTCAAGGTCGTCTATCCGCAGGACGGCACGATCGCCCAGATGGAGGGCGTCGGCGTCATCAAGGGCGGGCCGAACCCGGACGCCGCGCAAAAATTTGTCGATTACATCAACCGCAAGGACGTGCGCGAGGCGATCCTGCGCTTTGCGTTCCGCCGCCCGGCACGCCAGGATCTCGATCTCACGAAACTTCCCGGAGGAATGCCCTCGCTCGCCGACGTGAAGCTCGTCGGCTACGACGAGGACGGCTGGGCGGCGCGCCGGGCCGAGACTTTGCAGAAGATCCAGGACATCGTTCGGCGCACGCGCTGACGCGGGGCATTTTCCGGCGAAGTGTGCAGCGGTTCGCCGTAGAAAATGCGACAATACAAAAAAGCCGACGCGCATTCCGAAACGGAAAGCCCTACGGGCGCGGGGGGGCACGCGTGACTGCCATCACCATCGAGGGCGTCTCCCGCAGCTTCGGCGACGTGCGCGCGGTCGATGCGGTGACGCTCGCCATCCGCGACGGCGAGTTTTTCACGCTGCTCGGGCCGTCCGGCTGCGGCAAGACCACGCTGCTGCGCATGGTGGCGGGCTTCTGCGAGCTCGATGGCGGCCGCATCCTGTTCGCCGAGCGGCGGGTCGATACGGTGCCGCCCCATCGCCGCAACACCGGCATGGTGTTTCAGAACTACGCCGTCTTCCCCCATCTCGACGTCGCCGGCAACGTCGCCTACGGCCTCAAGGCGCGCGGGCTCGCGCAGCGCGACATCGCGGCGCGCGTCGGGCGGGCGCTGAGCCTCGTCCAGCTCGACGGCTACGCGCGGCGCTGGCCGCACCAGCTGTCGGGCGGCCAGTTGCAGCGCGTCGCCATCGCCCGCGCGGTCGTCATCGAGCCCGACGTGCTGCTGCTCGATGAGCCCTTGTCGAACCTCGACGCCAAGCTGCGGGTCGAGATGCGCGCCGAGATCCG
>DASPZC010000074.1:0-4501 GCA_035636455.1 Xanthobacteraceae bacterium | reverse complement strand
CGAAGTGGGAGGACGCCGTCAAGGCGCGCGCCCGGGCGCTCGCGCAAAAATCCGACCGGCCGGCGGATTCGGCGCAAGGCGTGACGCTCGCGCCGCTCGACAAGCGCATCGAGGGCGACGCCGTCGTCTACGGCCACGTGCGCGTCGACATCGAGCGCGACCGCGCGCTGGCGACCTTGCTGGTCAAGGGGCCGGCGGAGCCGCCGCCGGCGTCGCGCGACGCCGCCCATGCGCCGGGCTGTCAATTCTGGCCGCTCGCCATGGCGCGCGAACTCGAGGATGCGGTGCTGCACTTGCGCTTCAACGAGCCGGCGATCGGCCTCGTGCTCGTGCGTACCGAGGGCGACCCGGCTGCGGTGCTCGCCTACGACGATTTCCTCGAGGCGCACGCCGGCGACTGGCTGATGCGCGAGATCCGCCATTACCTCAAGCGCGTGCTCAAGCGCGTCGACGTGACGGCGAAGAGCCTGATCGCGCTGATCGAGCCCGGCACCTGCTTTGCCGGAACCTTGGCGGAACTCGCGTTCGCGGCCGACCGCTCCGTCATGCTGGTCGGGCGCCGCGAGGGCGACAACCGCCCGCCGGCCGCGATCGTGCTCGGCCGCGCCAATTTTTCCGCCTATCCGATGGGCAACGGGCTGACGCGGCTGGCGACGCGCTTCCTTGGCGAGCCCGACACGGTCAGGCGCGCGCAGGAAAAGATCGGCACGCCGCTCGAAGGCGAGGCGGCCGAGGAGCTTGGCCTCGTCACCGCCGCGTTCGAGGATTTCGACTGGGCCGACGAGCTGCGCGTGATGATCGAGGAGCGCACCAGCTTTTCGCCCGACGCGCTCACCGCCATGGAGGCGAACCTGCGCTTCGCCGGGCCGGAGACCATGGAGACGAAGATTTTCGGGCGGCTCACCGCCTGGCAGAACTGGGTGTTCCAGCGCCCCAACTCGGTCGGCCCGCAGGGCGCGCTCAAGCTCTACGGCAGCGGCGTGAAGCCGACGTTCGATAAGGAGAGGGTGTGAGTTTCTTACCTCTCCCCGCTTTGCGGGGAGAGGTCGCCGCGCGAAGCGCGGCGGGTGAGGGGGCCTCTGCGCAGTGCGCGACCTCAGAGGCCCCCTCACCCCGACCCTCTCCCCGCAAGCGGGGAGAGGGAGAAGGGCCCCCACCCTTACCCTCCGCCGCGAGCGGGGGAGGGATAGAGCGCCGAGCGATGAGCAAATAAACGAGCAGACAAGCACCAAACAGGTGGCACCATGGACATCGTCAATGTCGACTATGACGGGCTGATCCCCAACAACGTGGATTTGTCTCACGACACGCGCGTCAAACATGCGCTGGAGAAGTGGCATCCGGGCTATATCGGCTGGTGGCACGACATGGGGCCGGAGGGGTTCCAGCAGTCGCTGGTCTATCTGCGCACCGCGGTGAGCGTCGACGCCAAGGGCTGGGCGAAGTTCGATTACGTGCGCATGCCCGACTACAAATGGGGCATCCTGCTCGCCCCGCAGGTCCCCGGCCGCAAGATCGGCTTCGGCGCGCACAAGGGCGAGGACGCCTGGCAGGAGGTGCCGGGCGAGTACCGCGCCATGCTGCGCCGGCTGATCGTCATCCAGGGTGACACCGAGCCGGCCTCGGTCGAGCAGCAGCGCCACCTCGGCAAGACCGCGCCCTCGCTCTACGACATGCGCAACCTGTTCCAGGTCAACGTCGAGGAGGGCCGCCACCTGTGGGCGATGGTCTATCTGCTGCAGAAATATTTCGGCGCCGACGGGCGCCAGGAGGCGGAGGAACTGCTGCAGCGCCGCTCCGGCGACGCCGACACCCCGCGCATGCTCGGCGCCTTCAACGAGGAGACGCCGGACTGGCTGTCGTTCTTCATGTTCACCTATTTCACCGACCGTGACGGCAAGATGCAGCTCGAGGCGCTGGCGCAGTCCGGCTTCGATCCGCTCTCGCGCACCACGCGCTTCATGCTGACCGAGGAGGCGCACCACATGTTCGTCGGCGAGACCGGCGTCGGCCGCATCGTCGAGCGCACCTGCCAGGCGATGTGCGAGGCCGGCGTCGACGACCCGCACGACATCGCGCGGGTGCGCAAGCTCGGCGTCATCGACCTGCCGACCCTGCAGAAGAAGGCGAACCTGCATTTCGCGCTCACCCTCGACCTGTTCGGCAACGAGATTTCGACCAACGCGGCCAACGCCTTCCACGCCGGCCTCAAGGGCCGCTTCCGCGAGGAGCGCATCAAGGACGACCACGTGCTCGAGAGCGGCACCTATCCGGTGCTGCGCCTGGTCGGCGGCAAGATCGTCAACGAGGACGTGCCGGCGCTGTCCGGCCTCAACATGCGCCTGCGCGACGACTACGTCGCCGACTGCAACATCGGGGTCGGCCGCTGGAACGCCATCATCGAGAAGTACGGCGTGCCGTTCAAGCTCAAGCTGCCGCACGTGGCGTTCTACCGGCGCATCGGCGAGTTCGCCAAGATCAGGACCGACGTCGACGGCAATATCTTGGGCGACGCCGAATGGGAGCGGCGCAAGGACGAGTTCCTGCCGTCGTCCGCCGACCGCGACTTCATCGTCAGCCTGATGCAGCCGCAGTACGAGCCGGCCAAGTTCGCCGGCTGGATCGCGCCCCCCAAGGTCGGCATCGACAACAAGCCCGGCGACTTCGAATACGTGAAGATCGCGGCGTAGCGAACCTCTCCCCGCTTGCGGGGAGAGGTCGCCGCGCGAAGCGCGGCGGGTGAGGGGCGTCTGCGAATGCGCGCTTCCTCAGAGGCCCCCTCACCCCAACCCTCTCCCCGCAAGCGGGGAGAGGGAGCGGGCGCGCGTGACAACCTTCCCTATTTTTGCGACCCTTCGGCGGCACACGAGGGGAGGGCGCGATGACCCGGACGTTTCTTTGGCAGGCGTGCGCGTTGAGCCTGCTCGTCGGCGGGGCGGCGCAGGCCGGCACCGTCACCGCCTATACGGCGCTCGAGGAGGACGAGATCGCCGAGTACGTGGCCGCCGCCAAGCGCGCGCTGCCGGACGTCGAGCTGAAGGTGCTGCGCCTCTCCACCGGCGACCTCGGCGCGCGCATCCTCGCCGAGAGTTCAAATCCGCAGCACGACGTGATCTGGGGCTGGGCGGTGACCAACATGCTCGACCCGCGCGTGCTCGCGCTCATCGAGCCGTACAAGGCCAAGGGCGCGGAGAAACTCGCGGCGCCCTACCGCGCCGTCGACGACAAGTGGTTCGCGGCGACCGGCTACATGGCGGCGTTCTGCGTCAACACCGAGCGGCTCAAGCAGAAGGGCCTCCCCAGCCCGAAGGACTGGAGCGACCTCATCGACCCGAAATTCAAGGGCGAGGTGGTGATGCCCAATCCTGTTTCCTCCGGCACCGGCTATCTCCAAATCGTCGGCATTCTGCAGCAGCTGGGCGAGGAGCCCGGCTGGAAATTTTTGAAGAGCCTCGACGGCAACGTCGCCCAGTACATCAAGTCCGGCTCGCGCCCGTGCAAGGCCGCGCGCGCCGGCGAGTTCGCGGTCGGCGCCTCGCTCGCCTTCGCGGCGATCCAGTCGATCGAGGAGGGCTTTCCGGTCGCCATGGTGATCCCCGCCAAGGGGGCGGGCTACGAGCTCGAGGCGACCGCCCTGATGGCGTCGTCGAAGAACAAAGCCGACGCGCGCCGCTTCCTCGACTTTACGCTCGCGCCCGAGACCGCCGCCATCTACGGCAAGTTCAAGGAGATCGTGACGATCGCCGGCTTCGTCCCCTCCGCCTCGGCGCAGAAGGCCGGGCTGCCCGCCGACGTGTCGAAGGCGCTGCTGCCCATCGACTTCGCCCGCTCCGCGAAGGAGCGCGACGCCATCCTGGCGCGCTGGCAGAAGGAGATCGGGCGGTAGCCTTGCCCCGGGCGCAGCGCAGCGCGCAGCGGTGCGCTGCAGACCCGGGGTCCATAGACGAGCAAACTGGACCCCGGATCAGCGGCGCACCGTTCCGCTTCGCTCCACGCTGCGCCGCATCCGGGGCACGCTGAGCCCATGCAGCTCGAGCTGTCGCACATCCGCAAGAGCTTCGGCGCGACGGTCGCGCTCGACGACATCACCTTCACCGCGACCGCGCCGGAGTTTGTTTGTTTGCTCGGGCCGTCCGGCTGCGGCAAGACGACGTTGCTCCGCCTGATCGCCGGCCTGGCGGCGCCCGACGTCGGCGAGATGCGGCTCGGCGGGCATGAGCTTGCGCGCATTCCGGCGCGCGCGCGCGGTTTCGGCATCGTGTTCCAGGCCTATTCGCTGTTCCCCAACATGCGCGTCGCCGACAACATCGGCTACGGGCTGCGCATCCGCGGCGAGCCGGCGGCGCGCATCAAGGCGCGCGTCGCCGAGCTGCTCGATCTCGTGCATCTCGCGCACCTCGCCGGGCGCTATCCGTTCGAGCTGTCCGGCGGCCAGCAGCAGCGCGTCGCGCTGGCGCGCGCGGTGGCGGTCGACCCGAAACTGCTGCTGCTCGATGAGCCG
>DASPZC010000073.1:0-7901 GCA_035636455.1 Xanthobacteraceae bacterium | reverse complement strand
CACCTCGATGACCGGGATTTTGACGGCGAGGATCGCGTCGAGAATCGCCACCGACGTGGTGGTGTAGCCGGCCGGGTTGAGCACGACGCCCAGCGCCTGCTCGCGCGCCGCCTCCTGAATCCACTCGACGATCGCGCCCTCGTGGTTCGACTGGCGGAACTCGATCGCAAGGCCGAAGCGCTTGCCGGCATCGCGGCACAGCTCCTCGACGTCGGCTAGCGTCGCGCGGCCGTATTTCTCCGGCTCGCGCGTGCCGAGCAGATTGAGGTTCGGGCCGTTGAGGACGTAGATGGTCTTGGCCATGACGTACGGGCTCGATGCGATTGCGGCGGTTTGCGCGCGCCTAGAGCGGGATGACGTTTCTTCGCATCGTCATCCCACTCTGCCTTGTTGTCGGAGCATGATCTTTTCCGAAAACCGGTGCCCACTTTTCGGGATCATGCTCGAAACGACGGCCGGCGCCTGAGCCCAAGCCGCGTTCACCAGCCTTATAGGAAACGGCGCCCGGAAGGGGAAGCCTGCGGCCGGCGCCGACGCGCGCGGGTCAGCGCCGCGCGATGTCGACTTTCTCCTTGAGCACCGCAAAGCCGAGCGCGCCCACCACCACGTTCGAGCCGATGACGTAGCTCGGCGTGCCGTTGAGGCCGACCGCGTCGGCCAGGCGCAGGCTTTCCTGCAAGGTCGTGCGCACCTCCTCGCTCGCCAGATCCTTCTCGAGGCGGCCCATGTCGAGGCCGACCTCCTTGGCGGCGGCGAGCGCGCGCGCCTTGTCGGCCTGACCGCGGCCGCTCAGCAGCTTCTGGTGGAACTCGAGATATTTTTTGCCGGTCTTGTCCTGCATGCGCACCGCGACCGAGACCTGCGCGGCTTCGATCGAGCCGGGCCCGAGCACCGGATATTCCTTGAGCACGACCCTCAGATTGGGATCGGCCTTCATCAGCTCGAGCATGTCGCTGAGCGCCCGCTTGCAATAGCCGCAATTGTAATCGAAGAACTCGACCATGGTGACGTCGCCCTGCGGGTTGCCGATCGTCACCTGGTGCGGGGAATTGAACAGCAATTCCTTGTTGTCGCGCACGCCGGTCAGCTGCTTCTCGCTCTCGGCCGCCGCCTGGCGCTTCTCCATCTCGCTCATCACTTCCTGCAGCACCTCGGGATGGGCGATGAGATAGTCCTTCACGATGCGCTCGATCTCGCCGCGCTGCGCCTCGGAGAAGGTTTGCGCGCGCGCGGCCGGGGCGGCGATGAAGGCGGCGAGCACGGCGGCCGCGGCGGCGAGGAAAAGAGAAAGGCGCATCGGGTTGTCCTTGGTTGATGGTCAGTTGCGGCGGATCGAGCCGGGCGGCGGTTTGTAGGTGACGATGTCGTCGGCGCGCACCCAGCCGGGCGAGCCGGTCGGGAAGCGCGTCTTGGCGCGGGTGGCGAGATCGCGCGCGGTCTTGAAGTCGCCGCGCGCGAAGGCGGCCTGGGCGGCGGCGAGGTCGGCCTCGGCAAGGTCGCCCTTGCGCCCATAGGCCATGGCGAGCTGGCTGTAGCCGTCCGGCATGTCGGGCTCGCGCGTCACCGTGGTGCGCAGGAGCGGGATCGCCTCGTCGGCGTTCCTCTTGTCGTCGGTGGCAACCAGCGCCTGGCCGAGCATCATGCGGATCAGGGTCGCGTTCGGCGCGATCGCCGCGGCGCGGCGCAGCGGCGCGATCGCCTCCGCGGCCCGGCCGTTCTCCAGCAGCGCCTGGCCCTTCAATTCGAGCAGGTAGGGATTGGCCGGCTGCGCCTGCAGCAGGGCGTCGATCTGCACGAGCGCGGTATGCAGATCGGCGTGCCGATAGGCGGAGATCGCGCGGGCGTAGCGGGCCGGCATGCTGGTGTCGCTCGGCGGATAGCGGTTGGCCACCGTGTCGGGCCGCTCGATGAATCCCGACAGCTTGGCGCGCATCATGTCGTGGCGCTGCTGCAGCTCGGGCGGATCCTTCTTGTCCCAGTTCGGGCTCGACTTGGCGATCTCCGCCAGCGCCTCGACGCGCTCGGCCGGCATCGGGTGCGTCTGCAGATAGGGATCGATGTAGCGGACCGAGAACTGGATCTTGTCGGCGAAGCGCTTGAACGTCTCGTACATGCCCCTGGGCGACTGGCCGGTGGCGTTGAGAAATTTCACCCCGGCCTTGTCCGCCTGCTCCTCCTGGGCGCGCACGTAGGCGAGCAGCGAGCGCTGGATCACGCTCTGTGGCGCCTGCAGCGCGGCGGCGCCGAGGTTGCCGACGCCCGAACCGGCGCCGGCGCGCGCGCCGGCCGCGACCGCGCCGAGCCCGAGCAGGAGCGCGATGATCGCCGCGGTCTGGGCATTGGCCAATTCGTCGCGCAGCCGCGACAGATGTCCGCCGGCGATGTGCCCGGTCTCGTGCGCCAGCACCCCGATGATCTCGTTCGGCGTCTTGGATTCCATCAGCGCGCCGACATTGACGAAGATGCGCCGGCCGTCGACCACGAAGGCGTTGAAGGAGCGCTCGTTGATGATGACGATCTGGACGTTCTGCTGGGCAAGCCCGGCGACGCGCAGGATCGGCGCGGTGTAGTCGCGCAGCAATTGCTCGATCTCGGCGTCGCGGATGATCGGCAGGCCGGCGGCGGGCGGGGCCTGTGCGTGCGCCGGAATGCTCGCGGCCGCCACCGCCAGCGCGGTCAGCGCCGCGACCGCGCGGAATGCCGGCGTCCTGCGCCGCAGCCTCGGTACCGTCTCGCCGGGATGCATCTTCAAGCTTCGTGTCTGACCGAGTCGAGGCAACCTACGGACGCCATGGGGGCGGGTCAATGCAATGGGGATCACGTCTGCGCGGACGATGCTTGAACCCCGAATCGCGGCGTTTCCGGCGGCAAAATACCGGCAATGCCGGTTCGCGGCACCAAATCCCGCGAATACGGCAGTACCGAGGCCGGCGGCTCGCGCATGTTCCGGCGAAGTGGGTACCGGTTCGCCGATAAGAACATGCGCCAATCAATGATTCTAGAGCATGTCCCGATTCCGAAGGAACGGGACATGCTCTAATGGCCGGCGGGCGTGCGGATCAGGAGATTCGCAGATCCCCCATGGACCGGCGCGACGCCTCGATGCGCGGGGCCTGACCGCCGCGCAGGATGCTGTTGCCCTCGAACAAGCCGCGCTGGTCGATCGGCGAAGGATCGAGCCAGTGGGCTTCCTGCATCGCGCCGGAGAGCCCGTAGACGGCGAGCGCATTGACGTAGGTCACCGCCCGGATGACCTCGGCGGCGATCCCGCGCTCGGCCATCAGCGCGGCGGTCTTGGGCACCGCGAGCGGATCGGACACGCCCCAGTCGCAGGCGGAATCGACGATGATCCGCTCGGGACCGAATTGGCGCACGATCTCGGTCATGCGCTCGTTGCCCATTTTCGTTCCCGGATAGATCGAGAAGCCGGCGAAGAAGCCGCGGTCGAGCACTTCGCGCACGGTCTCCTCGTTGTTGTGATCGATGACGCAGCGCCGCGGGTCGAAGCCGAGCTCGACGAGCACGTCCATGGTGCGGATGGTGCCGCGCTTCTTGTCGCGGTGCGGCGTGTGAATCATGATCGGCAGCTCGAGCTCCTTGGCGAGCTCGATCTGCTGGCGCAGATACTTGTCCTCCAGATCCGTCCGCTCGTCGTAGCCGATCTCGCCGATGGCAACGACGCCGTCCTTGGCGGCGAAGTGCGGGAGCACCTCCATCACCGCCTCGGCGAGCGCCTCGTTGTTCGCCTCCTTGGCATTGAGGCCGACGCAGCAGTAATGGCGAATGCCGAACTGGCCGGCGCGGAATTTCTCGAAGCCGATGATGGTCGAGAGATAATCGACGTAGGAGCCGAGATTGGTGCGCGGCTGGCCGATCCAGAACGCCGGCTCGATCACCGCCGCGACGCCGGCGCGCGCCATCGCCTCGTAGTCGTCGGTGGTGCGCGAGATCATGTGCGCATGCGGATCGACGAACATCCTGCCGGCCGCCGCCGGAAGAGCGCGTGCCTCGTCGACCTCGACGCGCGCGGCTCCGTTGTTCGCGTGCAGGATCAGGCGCTCGCCGCAGCAGGGGCAGGCGAACCTCGTTCGCTCGAGCGGGTTTGGCTTGCCGGAACCAGCTGAATTGGACATTGCGGTCACTCCCGATTTGCGAAAGGAGAGCTTTCGAACGCTACAACAAGAGGTTTGCCGGGGGAAGCGCTGTTGCGTCCTGCCGCTCAATCGAAGACGTGCGCCAGGATGAGGTCGCGCACGTCGGTCGCGGCAATCGGCCGATCCGGCATCAGGCGCGGCTCGCTGGTCAGTAACAGCGGTCCTTCCGCGGCATCATCGGTCGGACGGCCGTGCGAGCCCTTCACCAGGGTGGCATCGAGGGGAACGACGTCCATGAGCGTGCGCAGGCCGAGGGCGCGCTTGGCGAGACGCCAGCCGATTGCCAGCCGGGGGAATCGGATGTCGGGATCGAGGAAAAGCTCGGCCGGATCGTAGCCGGGCTTGCGATGAATTTCGACCAGTCGCGCGAAATCCGGCGCGCACGCGTCGTCGAGCCAATAATAGTAAGTGAACCACGCGTCCTTGCGGGCGATCGCCACCAGTTCGCCGGCGCGCGGGTGATCGAGGCCGATCCGCGCCTGCTCGGCGCGGTCGAGCACGCGCTCGACGCCCGGCAAGCCGGCGACGATCTCGCGGACCTCCGGCAGCAGCGCTGCGTCCGCGACGTAGATATGCGCGATCTGGTGATCGGCGACCGTGAAGGCGCGCGATTGCATGACGTCGAGGTGCTCGCCCCCGTCCTCATTGCGCACGGCAAGCAGGCCGGCGCTGCGCAGCGCGCGGTTGACGTGGATTGGGGTCGAGACGGCCGTGATGCCGTATTCGGACAGCACCATCACGCGGGCGCCGTCGCGCGCCGCGTCATCGATGAGATCGCCGGCGACCGCGTCGACGTCGGCGAGGGCCGTGACGTTCCGCGCATCGTCGGGGCCGAACCGCTGCAGATCGTAGTCGAGGTGCGGCAGATAGACGAGGGTGAGGGTCGGGGAGCGCGTGCGCCGCACATGCCGTGCCGCGTCAGCGATCCAGCGCGACGAGGCGATCGACGTCGCCGGCCCCCAGAACTCGAACAGCGGAAACGGGCCGAGCGTGCGGGTCAGCTCGTCGCGCAATTCGGAGGGTTTGGCGTAACAGTCCGGCAGCTTGCGCCCATCCGCCTTGTAGATCGGCCGCGGCGTCACGCCCACATCGTGGCTTGCCGCCATGTTGTACCACCAGAACAGATTGGCGCAGGTGAAAGCCGGATCGCGGCGCCGGCCCGTCTCCCAGATCTTTTCCCCGGCGACCAGGCGGTTGGACTGGCGCCACAGCCAAACTTCCATCAAGTCGCGAAACAGCCAGCCGTTGCCAACGATGCCGTGGTCGCGCGGCATCGCGCCGGTCATGAACGTGGCCTGGACCGTGCACGTGACCGCCGGCGTCACGGTTGCGAGCGGACGCATCGCGCCGGCGCGCGCTAGCGCGTCGAGGCGGGGGGTGTGGCGGCCGAGGTGGCGCGGCGTCAGGCCGACCACGAGGATCACGATTGTTGGACGCATGTCGATTCCGGCAAGGCGTGGCGCTGGACGGCAAATTGACAGCAGGTAGCGCCGCCCTGACAATACATGCACTGCGATTATCCGCCCATGCGAGCCTTCACGATGGCCATTGCGGCGCGCAAAGCCGTCTCGCCCGAAACCCTGCTCAAGCTCGGTCGCGTCTCCAACCTGCCGACGGTGTGGACGAACGTGCTGGCCGGCACGGTGCTGGCCGGCGGCGCGTGGGACGCGCGGCGCACCGGGCTGGTCGTCGTCGCCATGTCGCTTTTCTATGTCGGCGGCATGTATCTCAACGATTATTTCGACCGCGGCATCGACGCGCGCGAGCGGCCGCAGCGGCCCATCCCGGCGGGCGATGTCTCTGCCGCCACGGTGGCGGCGCTCGGGTTCGCCATGCTGGCGCTGGGGGTGGCGCTCATGGCCATGATGGGCGCGACCGCGGCGTTTGCCGGTGCGCTGCTGGCGGCCGTCGTCGTCGCCTACGATCTGTTCCACAAAAACAATCCGCTGGCGCCGGTCGTGATGGGGCTGTGCCGCGCCCTGGTCTATGGCGGCGCGGCGGCCGCTGCGATCGGAGCCGTACCGTTGGCCCTCGCGATCGCCGCGCTGGCGATGCTCGCTTATGTGGCGGGCCTGACCTACGCGGCGCGCCAGGAGAGTCTCGACCGGGTCGGCAACCTCTGGCCGCTGGTCGCGCTGGCGGCGCCCGCGGTGCTGGCCCTGCCTGCCCTGCGGCAGGGCGTTGCCGCCGGTCTCATTTATCTCGCGCTGATCGGCTGTGCCGGCTTCGCCATTTACCTGCTGGCGAAACGTCCGATGCCGGGCGCGGTCGCGCGCGCCGTCGGCATCCTCATTGCCGGCATTTCGCTGGTCGATGCGGCGCTGCTTGCCGCCGCCGGCGCAATTCTGCCCGCGCTCCTTGCCGTTGTCGGATTCGTCATGACGTTGGCGTTGCAGAAATACATCCCCGGGACCTGATCATGGGCGCAACGCCTCCCGCCGTCGCACAGGCACCGTTGGTCGATGCGAAAGCGGCGATCGACCTGTTGCGCCGATGGCTTGCGCCCGTCGTGCCCGCGGACGCGGCGGCTTGGCTCGATGCCGAGATCGAGCGGCAAGGCGCCGGCCTCGACGCGCGCCGACTGGGGATCGCGCTCGGCCTGATCGGCCGCAAAGTCGGCCGCCGCCCTCTTGCCCTGCCGCCCGAGGAAGTCGCCGCCGCCCAGGTCCTGCGGCCCGGATGGCAGCCGCAATTCTGGGGCACCGACGAAACCGCGCGCGTTGCCGTCCTGCTGGCGACCCATCGTGGCGAGGACGCCGCCTTCGCGGCGCGGGTCGACAAGCTGTGCCAGACCGCCGAGATCACCGAGCACGTCTCCTATCTCAAGGGCTTTGCGATATTCCCGGCGCCGGCGGCGCTGCACGCGCGGGCGCGCGAGGGCGTGCGCTCGTCGATCGGCGCCGTGTTCGAGGCGATCGCCTGCCGCAATCCGTACCCGCATGATCATTTCGACGAGGCGGCGTGGAATCAGATGGTGGTCAAGTGCGTGTTCGTGGGCGCGCCGCTCGAAACGATCGTCGGCCTCAATCAACGCCGCAATCCCGAGCTCCTGCAGATGCTGCGCGACTTCGTGGCCGAGCGGCACGCCGCCGGGCGGCCGCTGCCCGAGGAGGTGCACCGGTTCATCGAGGGGTGACGCCGCGGCGGCACGCCGCGCCGGGCCGCAGGCAAGAAATTCGCGCGGCTCCTTGTCGCCAATGACCGGATCGGACAAGGTCGCCCCATGCTCGACACCGCCGCCCGCCTGCTCAAGCCTTCCGCGCGCAGCGACGTGCCGCCGTTCATGGTGATGGACGTGATGGCGGCGGCGGCGCGCATCGAGGCCGCGGGCGGGCGCGTGGTGCACATGGAGGTGGGCCAGCCGGCGGCGCCGGCGCCCAGGCCGGCGATCGAGGCGGCGCGCGCGGCGCTGGCCGCGGGACGCATCGATTATACCCAGGCGCTCGGCATCCCGGCTTTGCGCGCGCGCATCGCGCGGCACTATGCCGAGCGCTACGGCGTGACGCTCGATCCGGAGCGCGTCGTCGTCACCACCGGCTCGTCGGCAGCCTTCATCCTCGCCTTCCTGTCCCTGTTCGAGCCGGGAGCCCGGGTGGCGCTGGCCAATCCCGGCTATCCGCCCTATCGCCACATCCTTACCGCGCTCGGCTGCGAGCTGGCGCTGATCGAGACCAAGGGCGAGACGCGCTGGGCGATCACCGTCGAGGCGCTGCTCGACGCGCACCGGCAAAAGCCGCTGCACGGCGT
>DASPZC010000072.1:0-1505 GCA_035636455.1 Xanthobacteraceae bacterium | reverse complement strand
TCGCCACCTGCCCGGCGCCGGACTACGACGCCTTCGCCCATCGCGGCGGCCGGTTCGGCGCCCACAACATCCATGAGAACGGGCCGCTGCCGACCTGCTGGCATTCCGACCAGATCATCCTCGGCACCTTCTTCAACGCCGGCCTGCGCGCCTACGACATCTCGAACCCGTACCAGCCCACGGAGGTCGCCGCCTTCGTGCCCCCGGCGCCGGCGCGCGCCCCCCAGGGCACCATCCAGCTCAACGACTGTTTCGTCGACGAGCGCCGCATCGTCTACACGGTCGACCGCCACGCCGGCGGGCTGTACGTGCTGGAGATGGAGATTTGATTCCAGGCCGCGTGTCCCGGATGCGGTGCAGCGCGCAGCGGTGCACCGCTGATCCGGGACCCAGTTTATTCGAACAGCGTGGGTCCCGGGTCTGCAGCGCACCACTTCGTGCTGCGCTGCGCCCGGGACACGAGCCTCAACTCAAATACGCGCCGCCGTTCACCTGGATGGTCTGGCCGGTGATGTAGCGCGCGCCGGGGCCGCACAGGAAGCGCACGGTGGCGGCGATGTCGGCCGGCGTGCCGGTGTCGCCCGACAGGGTGCGATGCAGGTCGTGCTGGGTCGGCGCCAGCGCGTGCGCGCGGCGCGTCGTGGCGATGCGTCCGGGCGACACGCAGTTCACCGTCACCTTGTCGGCGGCGAGGTCGTGGGCGAGCGCGCGGGTGAAGCCGACGAGCCCGGCCTTGGCGGTGACCACGTGGGCGCGACCCGGTGCGCCTTTGTGCGCCGTCAGGCCGCCGATGTTGACGATCGCGCCTGAGTCGCTCGCGCGCAGCTGCGGCAGGCAGGCCTTGGCGCAGATGAACGCGCCGTCGAGGATGACGGCGAGGATGTCGCGCCACTCGGCGAGCGTCATCTCCTCGAACGGCCGCGCCGGGCGCACCGCGGCGTTGTTGACCAGGATGTCGATGCGCCCGAAGCGCGCGAGCGCCGCCGCCGCCATGCGGCCGACCGCCGCTTCGTCGGTCACGTCGGCGACGAAGGCGAGCGCGCGGCCGCCGCCCGCTTCGATCTCGCGCGCCAAGGCTTCGGCCTCCGCGCCGCTGGTGCGCGCATTGACCACGACGGCGGCGCCGGCCGCCGCCAGCTCGAGCGCGATGGCGCGGCCGATGTTGCGCGCCGCGCCGGTGACGATGGCGACGCGTCCGTCGAGTTCCTTGTCGGGCATACCCTCACCCCCGCAGCGCCGACAGATCGATCGGCTTGTCGAACAGGCGCCGCGCCAGATCGAGCGCGGCGGCGATGCGCTCCTTGCCCCAGCCGCCGTGCTGGGCGTTGAGCGCGAATTTTTCCTCGATGTCGGCGCGGGTCAGCGGCTCGTGCGCGCCGCCGCGCATGTGCGGCTGGCGCTCCTCGACAATGCTTCCGTCGCGCATGGTCGCGCGGATGTGGCCGGTGAAATTCTTCGGATAGGGATTTCTCGGATCGATCTGGTAGCGCACTTTCGCAGCGAGC
>DASPZC010000071.1:0-12353 GCA_035636455.1 Xanthobacteraceae bacterium | reverse complement strand
GAGCCCCGACTTCGCCCCTTCCGCTCCCCGGCTGGATCGTCGCAGGCTCTTGCGGCAATGTCGGGTTTGCGATGAGCACCCTGAGCATTTCGCTGGCGGACATCGAGGCGGCGCGGCGCACCATTGCCGGGCATGTGCTGCGCACGCCGATGCTGCCGGCGCCCCGGCTCTCGGCGCTGACCGGCGCCAATGTCCACGTGAAATACGAGAACCTGCAGGTCACCAATTCCTTCAAGGAGCGCGGCGCACTGACCAAGCTCGCCGCGCTCTCGGCGGACGAGCGCCGGCGCGGGGTCATCGCCATGTCGGCCGGCAACCATGCCCAGGCGGTTGCCTATCACGCCGCCCGGCTCGGCGTGCCGGCGACGATCGTGATGCCGGAGACGACGCCGTTCGTGAAGATCGCCGCCACCCGCGCGCACGGCGCCGAGGTGGTGCTGGACGGCGAGACGGTGAGCGACGCGCAGGCCCGCGCCGAGGCGATCGCCGCCGAGCGGCGGCTCGTCTGGGTGCATCCCTACGACGATCCGCACGTTATCGCGGGCCAGGGCACGATCGCGCTGGAAATGCTGGAAGAGGCGGCCGCGCTCGACGTCCTGGTGGTGCCGATCGGCGGCGGCGGCCTCATCGCCGGCATGGCCGTTGCCGGGAAGGGCGTGAAGCCGGCGATCGAGATCGTCGGCGTCGAATGCATGCTCTATCCGTCCATGTGGAACGCCGTGAAGGCCGGCGACCGCCCGGTCGGCGGTCCGACCCTCGCCGAAGGCATCGCGGTGAAGAACGTCGGGCAGCTGACCCTGCCGGTGGTGCGCGAACTCGTCGCCGACATCGTGCTGGTCGACGAGGCGCATCTCGAGCGCGCGGTCAACGCCTACCTGACCCTGCAGAAGACCATGGCGGAAGGCGCCGGCGCCGCCGGCCTCGCCGCCATGCTCGCCGAGCCGGAGCACTTTCGCGGCAAGACGGTCGGCCTCGTGCTGTGCGGCGGCAACATCGATCCGCGCATCCTCGCCTCGATCATGGTGCGCGAGCTCGAGCGCGAGGACCGCATCGTCTCGTTCCGCCTCACCATATCCGACCAGCCGGGCGTGCTGGGGCAGATCGCGACCCGGCTCGGGGCGCTCGGCGCCAACATCCTCGCCGTCGACCACAGACGGCTGTTTCTCGACGTGCCGGCCAAGGGCACGCGGCTCGACGTGACGGTGGAGACCCGCGGCCGCGCGCACGCCGACGCCATCTTCGCCGCGCTCGACGCCGACGGCTACGACCCGCAGCGCATCGATACCGGCGCGGCGATGGATTAGCCGTCGCCTATCGCACGATCATGCCGATGCGGTCGAGGCGCACGGCAAACTCTTTGCCCGACTCGCTATCAATCGAAAAGAATATAATTTCGACTCGGCCGACGAGATTATCGAACGGCACATATCCGACCTGCGACAGCACGCGGCTGTCCTGCGAATTGTCGCGGTTGTCGCCCAGCACGAAATAATGGCCGGGCGGCACCTCGTAGACGCCGGTATTGTCATAATAGCTGTCTTCGAAAAGATCGACGATCGCGTAGCTCACGCCATTGGGCAGGGTCTCGCGCCAGCGCTTGGTCCTGGTCGTGCGACCGTTGCCGTCGCTCTCGACGAAATCCTCGATGCGCTCGCGCTTGACCGGCTCACCATTGATGTGGAGCGCACCATGGATCATCTGGATTCGGTCGCCCGGCAGGCCGACCAGGCGCTTGATATAGTCGGTCTGATCATCTCGCGGCAGGCGGAACACGACGAGATCGCCGCGTTGCGGCTCGGCCGCCAAAATGCGGCCTGAAAATAATCGCGACGGCCATGGCAGCGAGTACCGGCTATATCCGTAGGGATATTTCGAGGCGAAAAGATAATCGCCGATGAGAAGAGTGGGCTTCATCGATCCCGACGGCATGTTGAAGGGTTGGTACAAGAACGACCTTACGAAGACCAACGAGCCAAGTGTCAGCATGACCAGTAAATAGCCAAGTAAAAAATTGAAAAAAGCACTCCAAATTCCGAATCTTTGCACCTGCGCAAGCATTACAACCGTCAAAACGAGCGACCAAATGGTCAGTGCCAATTCCGTAGTCAGCAGCGCCATGTTGAGGATTGGCCACTGCGCGTGACTGCCGACGGACAGGCGCAGCCCGACGTCAATCATGATGACCAGGACGGTGCCGGCAATAATCGGTACCAGGCTCAACGCCACGACGGCGCGCAGTTCTTTAGATGTCGCGCGGCCGCCGACAAGTCTTCCGCTCCATCTGAATGCGAGGCCAAAGGCGTAGAGATACAGGATCCCCACCAGTGCTCCGAAGAAGACGACCGTCCCGGCGGTTCGCCAATCAAGCAGTTCTTTCGCGTGTCCGGCATCGACCCGTCGAGAAACGAGTTCGATTACTACGTAGATGATTGCAAGTAGAAGTACATACCGATTTGAATTGGTGATGAGGATTTTTTCGATCGTTTTGCGCGGGTTTGTCCAGACCGAAAGCGATGGCCAGACTCGAATCGGTCGAGTATCAGCAGAGGTCATCAGCCAGCCGTGAAATCGGTATCAATACGAAGCACCATCTCGCGGCGACGGCAGCCTGTCGTTTGCATGCGGAGGTCAACCGTGCTGCTTGAACTTCTCCGCCACTTTGGGCGCGAAATACGTCAGCACCCCGTCGGCGCCGGCGCGCTTGAACGCCATCAGGCTCTCCAGCATCGCCTTGTCGCCGTCGAGCCAGCCGTTCTGCGCCGCGGCCATGATCATCGAATATTCGCCCGAGACCTGGTAGGCAAAGGTCGGCATGCCGAAGGCGTCCTTGATGCGGCACAGGATGTCGAGATAGGGCAGGCCGGGCTTGACCATGATCATGTCGGCGCCTTCGGCGATGTCGAGCTCGGCCTCGCGCAGCGCCTCGTCGGAATTGCCCGGATCCATCTGATAGGTGCGCTTGTCGCCGGTGAGGGTCGCCGCGGAGCCGACTGCGTCGCGGAACGGCCCGTAGAAGGCGGAGGCGTACTTCGCCGTATAGGCCATGATCTGCACGTCGGCGAACGCCCGCGCGTCGAGCGCGGCGCGGATGGCGCCGACGCGGCCGTCCATCATGTCGGAGGGCGCGATGATGTCGCAGCCGGCCTCGGCCTGCACCAGCGCCTGCTCGACCAGCACCGCGACGGTCTCGTCGTTGAGGATGACGCCGTCGCGCAGCAGCCCGTCATGGCCGTGGCTGGTATAGGGATCGAGCGCCACGTCGCACAGGATGCCGACGTCGGCCACGCGCTGCTTGATCGCCCGGATGGCGCGGCACACGAGGTTCTCGGGGTTGAGCGCCTCGCTTCCCTCGGCGTCGCGCAGCGCCGGATCCGTATAGGGAAAGAGCGCGATCGCCGGGATCGACAGCGCCGCGGCGCGCTCGGCCTCGCGCACCGCCTCGTCGAGGGAAAGGCGATCGACGCCCGGCATCGAGGCGACCGGCACGCGGCCGGCGCCTTCGGTGAGGAACAGCGGCCAGATCAAGTCGTCGGCGGTGAGCACGTTCTCGCGCACCAGGCGCCGCGCCCAGTCGGTGCGCCGGTTGCGGCGCGGACGGGTCGTCAGATCAAGCGCCGGCGCAGGCCTGGCGGCCGCCTCGGCCTCGACCGGGGCGAGGCGGGCGCGCGTTTCGATCGGGCGGCCGAATTTGATGGCCATGGCGTCACCTCCGGCGCAACGTGCTCTTTTTAGCGGTTCTCGCTGGAACTTGCCACTGCGCCCAATTTACGCCTACCGCGTGGCTCGATCGGCCACCTCTTGTTCTCGTAATCGCCGATGACGAGCGCCAGCAGATCGAAGCGGTGCGGCTCGGGCGTGCCGGGCCTGGGTTCCTGCTCGAAATACCGCTCGATGTCCGCGAGCGCCGCCTCGTAATCGACCTCGGTGCGGAGCGGACGGATTGCTTTTCTCGCCACGAGACATATCCGGATCGATGCGGTCATAGTCGAATGCGATACCGTGCCGCGAATTCTTCCTGCGTGAGCCCGAGTGCGCGCCGCAAGGTCCGAGCCCGCGGCAGCCGTCGCGCCGTGGCCAATTCCTCGGGCGTCATCGGCCGTGCATCGGGATCAGCCAAGGCCGCGGCCTCGATTTCCGATTCCGTCATCGGCCGCATCGGCGTCATCGCAAACGGCCGCTCGCTGCGGTCCTCCAGAGCCTCGACGACCGTGCCGTCAGCGCGAATTTTCGCGGTAGTAGTGGTCTTGGTCATATCTTTCCGCCCGCTGGTTTATCAGCACTGGGCACACGTGGCGAGGCCATCGCGATTTCGATCCTCCGGCTGGCGCAGTCCCGTGCGCGTTGACGCCCGACCGCGGCGCTCTTATCCGTAGCCGAGCAGGAGCCGGGGGAATGGACTTCGACCTCACCGAGGAGCAGCGCGCGTTCGAGGCGGTGGCGCGCACCTTTGCGCGCGAGGAGATGATGCCGTTCGCGCGCGGCTGGGACGAGGGGGAGATCTTCCCGGTCGAGGCGCTGCGCAAGGCGGCGGCGCTCGGGTTCGGCGGCATCTGCATCAGGGAGGACGTGGGCGGCTCGGCGCTGACCCGGCTCGACGCCACCATCATCTTCGAGGAGCTGGCGCAGGGCTGCACCTCGACCGCCGCCTACATCTCGATCCACAACATGGCGGCGTGGATGATCGACGCGTTCGCGGCCGATGCGCAGCGCCGGCGGTTCCTGCCCAAGCTCACCACCATGGAGCAGTTCGCGAGCTACTGCCTGACCGAGCCCGGCGTCGGCTCGGACGCGGCGAGCCTGGCGACGCGCGCCGAGCGCGACGGCGGGCATTACGTGCTCAACGGCGCCAAGGCATTCATCTCCGGCGGGGGCGTCTCCGACCTCTACGTCGTCTTTGCGCGCACCGGCGGCGAGCCGGCGCGCGGCATTTCCTGCATCGCGGTCGAGAAGGGCGCGCCCGGCCTGTCGTTCGGGGCGCAGGAGAAGAAGCTCGGCTGGAAGTCGCAGCCGACCGCCATGGTGCTGTTCGACAATTGCCGCGTGCCGATCGAAAACCGCATCGGCGAGGAAGGCCAGGGGTTCCGCATCGCCATGGCGGGGCTCGACGGCGGGCGGCTCAACATCGCCGCCTGCTCGATCGGCGGCGCGCAGTTCTGCCTCGACCGCACCATCGCGTACATGCGCGAGCGCAAACAGTTCGGCGCGCGGCTGGCCGATTTCCAGGCGCTCGCCTTCCGCGTCGCCGACTACGCGACCGAGCTGGAGGCGGCGCGCTTATTGGTGCGGCGGGCGGCCGTCGCGCTCGGCAACAAGGAGCCGCACGCGACGCGGCTTGCCGCCATGGCGAAGCGATACGCGACCGACGCCGGCTTCGACGTGGTGAACGGCTGCCTGCAGCTGCACGGCGGCTACGGCTACCTGCGCGACCACCCGATCGAGCGGGTGCTGCGCGACGTGCGCGTGCACCAGATCCTCGAAGGCACCAACGAGATCATGCGGCTGATCGTCAGCCGCGACCTGCTGCGGAACTGATCGCTCGAACGCGGGCCGCGCTCAGGTCCCGCCGACCGCGCCGGTCAGCACCGGGCCGAACAGCTCCCAGCCCTCGCCCTTGAAGCGCATCATCTGCATCTGCTTGATCGGCGCGAAATCGTTCGGGCCGGTGTTGATGGTGATGCCCGGGAGCAGCATGCCGACGCGCAGGTTCTTCAGGTTGGCGGCCTCCTTCATGACGTTCTCGCGCGTCAGGTTGTCGCCGCATTGCCTGAGCACCTGCACCAGGGTCGCCGCCACCGCGTAGCTGGTGACGGTGCTGCTGTTGGTCTTGTCGCCGTCCGAGTAATATTTGTCCATGAATTCCGACCACTGCCGGAACTCGGGATCCTTGGCCCAGGTCGGATCGGTCGCGTCCTTGGTGTAGCCCGCGCTCAGGATGCCTTGCGCATTCTCGAAGCCGGCAGGCTTGATCACCGCGCCGATCGATCGCGAGACGTTGTTGAGGAGGTGAATCGGCTTCCAGCCGATTTCCGCCGTCTTCTTGATGGCCTGCGAGGCGAATTTCGGCGTGGTCACGTTGAAGAATACGTCGGCTCCCGACGCCTTCAAGGCGACGATCTGCGAATCGACGGTCGGGTCGGCGGTCTCGTAGGGATATTGCGCGACGATCTGCATCTTGCCGGCGAGACCGTCCGACAAGCCCTTCAGGTAGTCCTTACCGTAGTCGTCGTTCTGGTAGAGGATGCCGATCCTGGCGTTGGGATGGTGCTGCAGCAGATATTGCGCGTAGATGTGCGCCTCGCCCTGGTAGCTCGGCGACCAGCCCATGGTCCAGGGAAAGTTCTTCGGGTCGTTCCATTTGGTGGCGCCGCTGGCGACGAACAGCTGCGGCACCTTCTTCAGGTTCATGTATTTCTGGATGGCGCTGTTCGACGGCGTCCCCAGGCTGTAGAAGACCAGCAGAACCTCGTCGCTCTCCACCAGCCGGCGGGCCTGCTCGACCGCCTTGGGCGGGCTGTAGGAATCGTCGTACGAGATGAACCTGATCTTGCGGCCGTTGACGCCGCCTTCCGCGTTGACCTTATTGAAATAGGCCGCGATGGTCTTGCCGTTCACCGCATAGGCGGACGCCGGACCGCTGTAGGGCACGAAATTGCCGATCTTGATCTCGGTGTCGGTCGCGCCCGGATCGTAGCGCTTTTGCGCGGCCGCCGGGGTCGCGGCCAAGGCGGCCAGGCCAAGGATCAACAATGTCCGAAGACGACGCCCAGGTGTCATGTTTCTCTCCCAGGTGAATGGCCGCACGCGGCGGCGCTGACACGTATGAGCTTGCAGGATGCGCCTGTCGGTGCCGCCGCTCTGCCTGACTCCGGCGCCGGCTTTACGCCGCTCTCGGTCCACCAAGCCTAACGGTTTCGCCGGCGGTCGTCGATCCTGATCGGTCGCCCGGCTCAACGCACCAACTGGCCGAGGCGGCTCCAGCGCACCGACCACGGCCAGCGCCACACCTGCCAGGCGCTCTCGCCCTCGACCACCGAGAAGAACACGATTTGCGCGCGGCCGATCAGGTTCTCGAACGGCACGTAGCCGACCTCGCGGAAGCGGCTGTCGGTCGAGTTGTGACGGTTGTCGCCCATCATGAAATAGCGCCCGGGCGGGACGGTGTAGACCGGCGTGTTGTCGGGGTCGGGCACCGGGGCGATCAGCGGGCATTCGAGCGTATCGTAGGAGACGCCGTTGGGCAGCGTCTCGTGCCAGCGCCGCACGCGCGCGACCATGCCGAACACCGGCGCCGCTTGGCACGGGTCCTCGCCGACGAAATCGGGCGCCCGCTCGCGCTTCACCGGCGTTGCGTTGATGTGGACCACCCCGCCGATCAGCTGGATGCGGTCGCCGGGCAGGCCGATGGTGCGCTTGATCAGGTCGGCGGATTCGTCGGTGGGCGAGCGGAACACGATGATGTCGCCGCGCTCCGGCGGCGACGCGAAGATGCGCCCGGAGAACAGCGGGGGCGAGAACGGCATCGAGTAATGGCTGTAGCCGTAAGTGAATTTCGACACCAGGAGATAATCGCCGACCAGCAGCGTCGCCTTCATCGATCCGGATGGAATGTTCACCGGCTGGAACAGCACGGTGCGGATGACGAGCGCAATGAGCAGCGCCGGGACGATCGCGCGCAATGTCCCGGCAACGACGCCTTCTTCGTGCTTCGGCTTGCTCGACACAGGGGGGCTCGGTTAGGGGAGGGGCGGGGCGGGAAAAGCCTTAGCACAAGTTATATGCATGCGCCGTGCGCGCCCTGCAATGCAACCATTCGATTTTCCCGGGCTCTTTGCCTGGCGCATGTTCTTATCGGCGAACCGGTATCCACCCCGGATCGAGTCCGGGGCAGGCTTTCGCCGGAACATGCGCCGGTTGCCTCGCCGCGCTTCTGCCGTTATCCGCACCGCATGGGTCCGGAGTCCGACATCCTGTTCGAGCGGCGCGGCGCCGCCGGCCTGATCACGCTCAACCGTCCGCAGGCGCTCAACGCGGTCAACCACCCGATGGTGCGCGCCCTGGCGCATCGACTCGAACAGTGGGCAAGCGACGCGGCGGTGACGCGCGTGATCATCCGCGCGGCAGGGGAGCGCGCGTTCTCCGCGGGCGGCGATATCCGCGCGCTTTACGAGCTTGGCCGCGCCGGCCGGCAATCCGAGATGCTGCCGTTTTGGCGTGAGGAGTACCGGCTCAACTTCTTCATCAAGCACTACCCGAAGCCCTATGTGGCGCTGATCGACGGCATCGACATGGGCGGCGGCGTCGGCATTTCGGTGCACGGCTCGCACCGCGTGGCCGGGGAAAAGTTCCAGTTCGCCATGCCGGAGGTCGGGATCGGGTTCTTTCCCGACGTGGGCGCCACCTGGTTCCTGCCGCGCCTGCCCGGCCATATCGGGACGTTCTGCGCGCTCACCGGCGAGCGGCTGCGCCTCGCCAATGCGGTGACGGCCGGGATCGCGACCCACCACGTCGCGGCGGCGCGCTTTCCCGACCTGATCGACGCGCTCGCCGGCACCGTGCCGGTCGACGCGGTGCTCGGTGCGTTCGCCGATCCGCCGGGCGAGGCCGCGATCGCCGCGCTTCGCCCGGCGATCGACCGGCTGTTCGCGGGTGACAGCGTCGAGGCGATCCTCGCCGCGCTCGACGCGGCTGCGGGTGCGAACGGCGCCGAGGCGTCGTGGGCCGGCAGGATGGCGGCCGTCATTCGCACCAAGTCGCCGACCAGCCTCAAGGTGGCGCTGCAGCAGGTGCGGCGCGGCGCCCGCTGGTCGTTCGCTGACTGCATGAAAGCCGAGTTCCGCATCGTGTCGCGCATCGTCGACGGGCATGATTTCTACGAAGGCGTGCGCGCCACCATTATCGACAAGGACAACGCGCCGCGCTGGCGGCCTCCCGACTTGGCTGGGGTAAGCGAGGCGGATGTGGAGCATCATTTCGCCTCGCTTGGGCCGCAGGAGCTGGAATTGCCATGACCGATCCGATGAGCGCGATCGACCTGTCGCGCGGGCGCGAGCAGGAGGGCGTGTGGACCACGCGCCTCGTCGTGTTCCTGCGCGTCATTGCCGCGTTCTCGCTCCTCAAGGGCCTCTACCATTGGTCGGACGTCGCCGGCATCGGCGCGGGGCCGGGTGGGGGGTTCGAGGCCAATCCCGTGTCCTGGCAGGTGGCGACCGCCTTCTTCGCGGTGATCGATCTCGTCGCCGCCGTCGGACTGTGGCTCGCCGCCGCCTGGGGCGGCGTGGTGTGGCTCACGGCGGCGATCTCGATGGCGGCGGTCGAGCTGTTCTTTCCGCAAATCTTCGGCGGACACATATGGGTGATCATCGCCGAAGCGGCGATGATCCTCGCCTATGTGGGCTTTGCCGTGATGGCCGGGCGCGAGCGGCCGGCGTGATGCGTCGGTTGCGCCGCGTGCTACGCTCGCCGCAACATCGCCGCGTCGCGCGAGATCGGGCGCGGGAGGATTCGGCATGACGGCGGGAACCGATCGGCGCGGGCGGCTCGACGGCAAACGGGCGATCGTGACCGGCGCCGGCAGCGGCATCGGCCGGGCGAGCGCCAAACTGTTTGCCGCGGAGGGCGCCGCGGTGCTCGCGGTGGACCGCGCCGAGGCTGAGGTCGAGGAAACCGTGGCGGCGATCAAGGCCGCGGGCGGCCGCGCCATCGCCATGAAGGCCGACACCGGCGCCGAGCGCGACGTCGCCGCCTATGTGGCGCGGGCGCTCGATGCGTTCGGCGGGCTCGACGTCATCTACGCCAATGCGGGCATCAGCGGCGGCCTCGTGCCGCTGTTCGAGCAGACGGTCGAGCTGTGGCAAGAGGTCCTGCGCGTCAACCTCATCGGCGTGTTTCTCGCCATCAAGCATGCGGCGCCGGCGATGGCCAAGGCGGGCAGGGGCTCGATCGTGTGCACCGCCTCGGTGGCGGGGCTACGCGCCAATGCCGGCGGGAATCCCTACAGCGCCAGCAAGGCCGGCGTGATCAGCTTGGTGCAGACCGCGGCCATGTCGCTCTCCGGCACCGGCGTGCGCGTCAACGCGATCTGCCCCGGCCTGATCGAGACCGGGATGACGCGCCCGCTGTTCGAGCGCGCGCGCGAGCGCGGCACCGCGGGCAAGATCGGCCAGCTCAACCCGCTGCAGCGGCACGGCGAACCGGAAGAGATCGCCGCCATGGCGCTGTTCCTGGCGAGCGACGCGGCGTCCTACGTCAACGGCCAGGCGATCGCGGTCGATGGTGGCCTGTCGAGCACGCATCCGTTCGCCCAGCCGCGGCGCTGAGGCGAAAGCAAGACGTCAGGGAGGACAGCATGGCACGGATCGGCTTCCTTGGGCTCGGCAACATGGGCCTGCCGATGGCGCTCAATCTCATCAAGGCCGGACATGCGGTCACCGGCTACGACGTGGTCGCGGCGGCTGTCGGCAAGCTCGCGGCCGCCGGCGGCACGGCGGCGAAATCGGTCGCGGCGGCTGCCGCGGCCGGCGAGATCGTCGCCACCATGCTGCCCGCCGGCAAGGAGGTGCGCGACGTCTACCTCGACGCCGCCGGCGTGCTGGCGAGCGCCGCGCCGGGCACGTTGCTGATCGATTGCTCGACCATCGACGTGGAGACCGCGCGCGCGGTGGCGGGCGCCGCGCTGGCGAAGGGCTTTGCGATGCTCGACGCGCCGGTCTCGGGCGGCGTGGGCGGCGCGCAGGCGGGAACGCTTACCTTCATGGTGGGCGGAAGCGCCGAGGCGTTCGCCCGCGCCAAGCCGGTGCTCGAGGCGATGGGCAAGACCATCGTGCACGCCGGCGGCTCCGGCAACGGTCAGGCGGCGAAGATCTGCAACAACATGATCCTCGGCGTGTCGATGATCGCGGTCAGCGAAGCCTTCGTGCTGGCGGACAAGCTCGGCCTCGACCGGCAAAAGCTGTTCGACGTGTCCTCGAAATCGTCCGGCCAGTGCTGGTCGCTCACCAATTACTGCCCGGTGCCCGGACTGGTGCCGACCTCGCCGGCCAACCGCGACTACCAGGCGGGATTCACCGCCGCGATGATGGTCAAGGACCTGAGGCTTGCCCAGGACGCGGCGCGCGCCGCCGGCGCGACCACGCCGCTCGGCGCCGAGGCCGCCGCGCTCTATGGCCTGTTCGTCGCCAACGGCAACGGCGCGCTCGATTTTTCCGGCATCATCCGTTTCCTGCGCGGGACGTGAGGGCGCGCGAGGGTGAATGGCGAGCAGCGAATAGTTGTTTTCGATTCACCATCCGCCATTTCGTTGTTCGCGATCGCCGGATTGCGCTTCGCTGCATCCGGGCTACGGGCCCGATTTACAGTGAACAAAATCTGACGAAAGTCTCTCGTATTCGATGGTCAATGGAACGTTCACCGTTTCCGGTAAACCCGCTGTTTATTCTACAATTTAAGCCGATCTTAGAGCATCGCGTGTAGTAGTGATGCAACGACGGGGAACAGGGCCTCGTCACCAGATAAGATCGATTGCAAAAAGGGCGTCACGATGAAAACTCTAGCCAAAGCGGTGGAGCCGGCCGACCGTCAGGCCCGGTTCGACAACGTTCAGCCGCTCTATCTCGAGGCCTTGACCTTGGTCGAGCGTCTGCACCGGCGTCTGCTCGACGTGATCAAGGACGAGTTCGACCGCCGCGGCCGCGCCGACATCAACGCGGTGCAGGCGTTGCTCCTGTTCAACATCGGCGACAAGGAGCTGACCGCGGGCGAGCTGCGCACGCGCGGCTACTACCTCGGCTCCAACGTCTCCTACAATCTCAAGAAGCTGGTCGAGATGGGCTTCCTCGACCATCAGCGCTCGCGCGTCGACCGCCGCTCGGTGCGCATCAAGCTCACCGAGCGCGGCCGCGAGGTGCGCGACATCGTCTCGCTGCTCTACGAGAAGCACGTGCGCACGATCGAGCAGGTCGGCGGCATCTCCGCCGACGAGTTCTCCGGCCTCAACAAGGCGCTGCAGCGGCTCGAGCGGTTCTGGACCGACCAGATCCTCTACCGGCTCTGACCGCAGGCACGCGACAAGGATGCAGAACCCCGGCCCCGCGGCCGGGGTTTTTGCTTGCGGCCGCATGCCGCGCCGCCTGCCGTCGCTACCCGGCTCCGGCGTCCTGACGCGCAAGCGAGGGCGTGAGCCGCGCATTGTCGCGTCGGGAGCGCCGTGGTAAGCGGGCGCGGGATTCGGGTGACGGCCGGGCGGGGGCGGCGGCCGTCGACGGGACGACGATGATCGAACGCGGCACGCGCTCCACATCCATGAACCGGCGAAATTTTTTGCACGCGCTGGCCGGCGCGGCCGCGGGCGGCGCGGT
>DASPZC010000070.1:0-4474 GCA_035636455.1 Xanthobacteraceae bacterium | reverse complement strand
GTCCGACCGTTTCGCGCTATCCCCGTTCGGCGCAGTCGGCGGCGGCCAGATCGGCTTCAACTGGCAGCCGGCGGCGAATTGGGTCTTCGGCGTCGAAGCCGACTTGCAGGGCAGCGGCGAACGGGATTCGGCCTGCGTCTTCCAGTGCAGCGTTCCGGGTGCGATTCCCACCATCCCGGACTTCATCCGCCACGCGATCATGACCCAGCAGCTCGACTGGTTCGGCACGGTGCGCGGGCGCGCCGGCTGGACCAACGGCCCGGTGCTGATCTACGGCACTGCCGGTCTCGCCTACGGCCGCGTGCGCACCGATGTCGCTTTTATGGATTTCAACTTCGGCGCATCCCGCAGCGCGTCCACCAGCGCTGTCGAGACGAAATCCGGATGGGCCGCGGGCTTCGGCGCCGAGGCACAGCTTGCCGGCAATTGGACCGGCAGGATCGAATACCTCTACATCGACCTCGGCGGCGTCGGCGCATCGGGTTTTGTCATCCCGTTCACCCCCACGGTCAGCGAGGGCCACCAGTTCGGCAGCACGTTCCGCGACCACGTCGTGCGCCTGGCGCTCAATTACAAGTTCGGAGATCCGGTCTACGTGGCCGCCGGACCCGGCGGCGGCATGATCTACAAGGCACCGCCCGTAATGGCCCCCGCCTTCAACTGGAACGGATTCTATCTGGGTGCAAACGTGGGACTGTCGGTCGCCAGGAATCCGACCACGACCCCGCTCACCACGATCAACAACACGACGGGTGTGACACAGCTCTTCGACATGGAGAGCTTCAAGCTGTCCCCGTCGGGCGGCATCGGCGGCGGGCAGATCGGCTACAACTGGCAGGCGGCGCCGAACTGGGCGTTCGGCCTCGAGGCCGATTTCCAGGGCAGCGGTCAGAGGGATTCGGTGTGCCTGAACTGCGTCGTCATCACCGCGGAGGGGCCGATCGGAACCACGCTCACCCAGCGCATCGACTGGTTCGGCACGCTGCGCGCCCGCGCCGGCTGGACCAATGGACCCGTGCTGTTCTACGCCACAGGCGGCTTGGCGTATGGACATATCAGCACCGATGAAATCGTCCAGACGATCCCGTTCCTGACGTCGGTGACGACGGCGGGTAGCTTCTCCCAGATCAAAACGGGATGGACCGCCGGCGGAGGCATCGAGGCGCGGCTGTTCGGCAATTGGACCGGCAAGGTCGAGTATCTCTACATGGATCTCGGCGACGTGAGCGGCAACGTGATCGCCCCGCAAACCGTGATCCCGCTCAACGTCAATCCCAACAACGTCAACATCTCGGAAAACCGCGGGTTCAACAGCAGCGTGCGCGACCACATCGTCCGTATCGGCGTGAACTACAAGTTCGGGCCCGAGGCGGTCGTTGCCAAGTACTGATGCGAAATCCGTTCGATCAACCTGGCGCAGCGCCAACCGTTTCCCGCCCCTGAAAGGTGCGGGCCCTCTCCATATTGCAGGATGGGTTGAGCCGCGCATCGCGCAACCGGCGCCGCCGCAGTCGCCCAACATGAGCTTATTCGTCGCCAGCACCGGGCCGGGCAAGGGCGGGACCTGGGCGGACTGGAGGGAGCGGATCGCCAGTGCCAGAGCTTGGCGCAGGTCGCGGATTTCCGGTCAATTTCGATCCACGGTGGCAGGGTAGGCATTGAGCCTGCCTCGCCGCCCGCCGACGCGGGCGCAATGCCCGAATTTCCTTGGATGTCTCGCCGCGCGGCACGATTGCTTTTGGCAAAACATTAACCCCGGTAAGCAATTATCCCCGCCGGTGGGGGGACGCAGACATGGTCCGGGGCGCCAGATTCCGTATTGGGGTGAGGCTTCGCTACAAGGTCGCGGCCATCGGCCTCGTCGGGATCGCCGGCCTGATCGTGGTCGGGGGCATCTATCTCGCCAGCGCGATGAAGCAGGAGAAGATCCACGCCGCGTCGAACGAGGCGCGCGACCTCGTGTTCCTGACCAACAAGCTGGCGGTCAATCTCCTCCAGAGCCGGCGCGCGGAAGACGATCTTGTTCTGCGCGGCGCCGAGGAGTCCGTCGACCAGCATGGCGACTTCGTGGAGGCGGCAGGCCAGGACCTCGCCTCGATTCAAGTACGCGCCCGGGCCTCCGGAGCGGCCGATCTGGACGGCGCGGTCGAGCGGATCCGCGCGGGGCTCGAGAGCTATGCGAAGCATTTCGCGGCGCTGGCCGCCGCCAAGGGCGCGCTGGGGGCCGACGAGAGCGCCGGGCTGGAAGGGACCTTGCGGGACTCCGTGCACGGCATCGAGAGCAGGCTGAAGGAATTTCACGAGCCCGCGCTGACGGTGTTGATGCTGATGATGCGGCGTCACGAGAAGGACTTCATGCTGCGGCGCGATGGCAAATACGGCGAGGAGATGAAGAAGCGTGCGGCCGAGTTCGCCCGGGCACTGGCGTCCAGTCCGATCCCGGCAGCCGCAAAGGACGACATTTCGACCAAGCTCGCCGCCTATCAGCGCGACTTCTTCGCCTGGGTCGATGCCGCGACCGCGCTCGCCGACGAGCGGCGGGAGACCTCGGCAGCCTACGCCGCGATCGAGCCGCTGGTCCGCACGATGCAGATGACCGCGAACAGCATGCGCGCCATCGCCGACGCCGAGAACAACATCGTGACCGCCGAAGCGACGCGCGGAATCGAGATCGCAATCGGCAGCGTGCTCCTCGCCCTGACGGCGTGCGCGTTCCTGATCGGGCGGGCGATCTCGCGGCCGTTGTCGGCCATGAGCCGGGCGATGGGCCGGCTCGCCGCCGGGGACTTCGACGCCGTCCTCCCGGGCCTCGGCCGCAAGGACGAGATCGGCGAGATGGCCGCCGCCGTCGAGACGTTCAAGACCAAAGCGGTCGAAAAGGCGCGGCGCGATTCCGAAGAGGAGGAGGCGAAGGCCGGCGCCGCGCGGGCCGAACGCAAGGCCGAGATGCAGCGCCTTGCCGATGCCTTCGAGTCGGCCATCAGCCAGGTGGTGCGGACGGTTTCGGCGGCTTCCGTCGAGCTGGAAAGCGCGGCCGGCACCTTGACCGACGCCGCCCGCAACACCCAGGATCTGTCCGGCGCGGTCGCCTCCGCCTCGGAAGAGTCCTCGACCAATGTCCGCACCGTCGCGACGGCGACCGAGCAGCTCGGCCAGGCGGTCGACGAGATCGCCAGAAAAGTCCACGATTCGAACGCCATCGCCCGTCAGGCGGTGACGGAGGCGGACAAGACGAACGAACGCATCACCGAGCTGTCGGGCGCCGCCAGCCGAATCGGCGACGTGGTCAAGCTGATCACCGCCATCGCCGAGCAGACGAATCTCCTCGCGCTCAACGCCACGATCGAGGCCGCACGGGCGGGCGAGGCGGGGCGCGGATTTGCCGTGGTGGCCGCCGAAGTGAAGGCGCTGGCGAGCCAGACCGCCAAGGCGACGGAGGATATCGGCGCCCAGATCGCCGGCATGCAGTCGGCGACGCAGGAATCGGTTGCCGCCATCAAGGCGATCGGCAGCACGATCGGCCGCATCTTCGAGATCACGTTCTCGATCGCGGCGGCGGTCGAACAGCAGGGCGCGGTCACGCGGGAGATCACCCGCAACGTGGAGGAAGCCACGAAGGGGGCGGTTCAGGTCGCGGTCAACATCGGCGACGTGAGCCAGCGCGCCGGAGAGACCGGCGCGGCCTCGGGACAGGTGCTGTCGTCGGCGAAATTGCTGTCGAGCGAAAGCAACCGGCTCAAGGACGAGGTGGAGAAATTCCTCCACGAGGTGCGGGCGGCGTAGGCTGAACTCCGACTCGTCATGCCGCGCGACGCCGGGGCATCCAGTAACCGTCACCACCGCAGTTTTATTTGATACGCCGGCGGTTACCGGATCGTCCGCTCCCCGCCTTCGCGGGGACAAGCTGCGCGGACGATGACAGCCGATGAGTGATTACCTGGTGCCGTTGGTGTAAATTCACGGCCGGGACCCAACCGGAGGGGCCGGCATGTCGCGGGCACAGACCGTCGCCGAGCACTACGCGCGCCGCGCGCTCGCCGACACGATCCTGGCGGCGCTCGAGGCGGCGGGAAAAGACCTCGATCATCTGACGCCGGACGACCTTGCGCCGGTCGACGAATTCCATTCCGGCCAGCGCAACGCGACCGTGCGCCTCGCGCAGCTCGCCGGGGTCACCGGCTCCGAGCGCGTGCTCGACGTCGGCTGCGGCATCGGCGGGCCCTCGCGTTACCTCGCGAGCACGTTCGGCTGCCAAGTGACCGGCCTCGATCTCACGCAAGAATTCGTCGCGCTCGCCGCGATGCTCGCGCAACGCACCAGGCTCGCCGACAAGGTGACCTACCGCCAGGGCAACGCGCTCGCCATGCCGTTTCCCGACGCGAGCTTCGATCTCGTATGGTCGCAGAATGCGGCCATGAATATTGCCGACCGCGACCGGCTCTACGGCGAGATGCGGCGCGTGCTGGCGCCGGCC
>DASPZC010000069.1:0-2448 GCA_035636455.1 Xanthobacteraceae bacterium | reverse complement strand
GCCAGAGTCGCAGCAACGTCGCGAACGCCGCGAACATCAGTCCGGCGGTGGCGAAGGACAGGTCGCCGACGAGGCCGCGCGTCCCGATCGTTGCGAGCGCGTCGGCGCCGATCACGGCAAGCCCGGCGACGATGACCGCCGCGCCTGCCGCGCGCTGCGCCGGCAGCTTTTCCTTCAGCACCAACGTTGCCAGCACCAGCCCGCCGAGGGCGGCGCAGGAGGGTTGGATCACGCCGCCATGGGCGAGCGGCACGAACAAGAAACCCGCATAGCTCAAGAATGCGAGCGGCGGCCCGCCGACGAGCGTCAGCGCCGCCCCCTTCGCCCAGCCCACCCCGCCGAGATCGCGTAAGCCCGCACGGGCGACGAACGGCAGGAAGACGAGCCCCGCCCAGACGAAGCGGTGAAATACGATGTCTGCCGGCGAAAACCCGGCCGCGATGCCGTGGCGCGCCGCCACGAACCCGGCCGCCCAGAACAACGCGGCGCCGGCGCCGCAGGCGATGCCGGCGGCGGTGCCCGGCATGTCGGATCGGGGGGCGGCGGGATTGGATTTCACGCGGTTCCTTTCGCAGCGCGGGCCCACAAGGCGTGGGACGATAATTAGCAGTTGCCGCGCGGCGCGTGCGCATTACCAATGGGGGGAGGGATTCGCACACGATGGCCGCTCTCGACGCACTCAGCATCGGCATTCTGCTCGGCGCCCTCCTGGTGCTGGCGGGCATCATGTCGAGCTTGGTGGCGATGCGCTTCGGGGCGCCGCTGCTGCTGGTGTTCCTGATCGTCGGCATGCTCGCGGGCGAGGAGGGACTTGGCGGCCTCAAGTTCGACGACGTGCGCACCACTTATGTGGTCGGCTCGATCGCGCTGGCGCTCATCCTGTTCGACGGCGGCTTGCGTACGCGGTTTGCGACCTTCCGCAGCGTGCTGGGGTCGGCGGTCACGCTCGCGACCGCCGGCGTCCTGGTGACGGCGGCGCTGACCGCGCCGGTTGCCAAATATCTGCTCGCCATGAGCTGGACCGAGGCGCTGCTGGTCGGCGCGGTCGTGGCCTCGACCGACGCCGCGGCGGTGTTCTTTCTGCTTCATGCCGGCGGATTGCGCCTGCGCCCGCGCGTCGGCGCCATCCTCGAGGTCGAATCCGGCAGCAACGATCCGTTCGCGGTTCTGCTCACCCTTCTCCTGGTCGGCTTCCTCACGGTCGGCGATCGCTCGTGGCAGCACGTGCTCGCCGTGCTCGCCGAGCAGGCCGTGCTCGGCACCATCATCGGTGTGCTCGGCGGGCGCGCCATCGTCGTCGTGCTCAACCGGCTGGCGCTGGCGCAGGGGCTGCACGCCCCGTTCGTGGCCACCAGCGCGCTCGTCATCTTCGGCCTCGCCTCGGCGCTGCACGCCTCGGGCTTTCTCGCCGTCTATCTTGCCGGCCTCGTGGTCGGCAACCGGCCGACGCGCGCCCACAACACGGTGGTAGTGTTTCTCGACGCCGTGACCTGGCTCGCACAAATCGTGATGTTCGTGCTGCTCGGCCTGCTGGTCTGGCCAGGACGTCTCGTCGAGAGCATCTTGCCGGCGCTCGCGGTGGCTGCCACGCTTATGTTTATCGCGCGTCCCGCCGCCGTGTTCCTGTGTCTCGCGCCGTTTCGCTTCGCGTGGCGGGAGAAGGCGTTCATCTCGTGGGTCGGCCTGCGCGGGGCGGTCGGCATTTTCCTCGCCTCCATCCCGCTCCTGGTCGGGTTGCCGAATGCGTACGTCTATTTCGACATCGCCTTCGTGGTGGTGTTGACCTCGCTCTTGATCCAGGGTTGGACGATCACCGCCGCGGCGCGGCGGCTGCACATCGCGCTGCCGCGGCACGATCCGTTACCGCGTCGGGTCGAGCTCGATCTGCCCGGCCAGCTCGAGCAGGAGATCGTGGGCTACCCGGTGTCCGCCAACAGCCCCTATCTCAAGCGCGGCCTGCTGCCGTCCTGGGCGCGGCCGACGCTGGTGGTGCGCGAGCAGAAGATCCTGAGCCCGCTCGAGTCCCAGCCGGTGCGGCCGGGCGACTATGTCTACGTCCTGGCGCCGCCGGAGAAGGCGCAGGCGCTCGACCGCTTCTTCGTCGACATGCCGCCGCCGGCCGCGCCCGATCCGCGCCTGCTCGGCGATTTCTTCGTGTCCGGCGACGTCACGCTCGGTGCGCTGGCGGACATCTACGGGCTGTCGATTGCGCCGGACGCCGCCGAGATGTCGCTGGCCGATCACTTCGCCGACGAAATCAAGCGCCGGCCGAAGCAGGGCGACATCGTGCCGCTCGGGCCGATCGCGCTGGTGGCGCATCGGGTGATGAACGGCCGCGTCACCAGCGTGGGCTTGCGGCTGCCGGAAGACGACGAGGAGCCGACCGCGGTCATGGCCAGGCTCAGGCAGGCCGCGCGCAAGCTGTGGAAGCGGATCGGGTGACGATCA
>DASPZC010000068.1:0-4983 GCA_035636455.1 Xanthobacteraceae bacterium | reverse complement strand
CCCCTTTCAGGGGAGGGATCAGCCGATCGAACAAATTCCCGCTCAATTCTATTTCAGCCGCACGTCCTCGAGCGGCGCCGACCACGGCCACGGGTCGATCTTCATCAGCGCCGGGTCGGCGACGCGCGGGCCGACCGCGCTCGGCCAGATGTATTCGAAGATCGGCGCGAACCGCACGCGCTCGTGCAGCAGCCGCTGGATCTGGTGCAGCAGCGCCTCGCGCTTGGCGCGGTCGGTCTCGCGCGCCTGCTCCTTGTAGAGTGCGTCAACGTCGGGATAGCCGCCGTACGCATAGGCGCCGTCGCTCGGCACCATCTCCGACATGCGCGAGGCCGCGTTGCCGTAGAGCGCATTGAGGCACATGCACAGGCCCTTGAGCTTCTTCGACCCGAGCGCGCTGTAGAACGCCGCGCGCTCCATGGTGCGCACCCGCGTCTTGATGCCCACCGCCTGCAGGTCGTTGGCGATCGTCTCTCCGGCGGAGAAATAGGGCGGCCACGGGTGCAGGTCGCCGGCGTCGAAACCGTTGGGATAGCCGGCCTCGGCCAGCAGCTGCTTGGCCTTGGCCGGATCATACGGATAGGGCTCGAGCGGCAGCGCGAAGTCGAACGTGCGCGGCACGATGCTGCCGGTCAGCGGCGAAGCGCCGAGCGTCTCGGCCTCGCTCAGCCCCTTGCGGTCGATGGCGTAGTTGGCGGCGAGCCGCACGCGCCGGTCGGCCCACGGCGACTTCGGATCCCACATGTCGAGGAAATCGAGATAGTAGGTGGCGATCCCGCCGGAGAACACGAGCTTGAGGTTCGGGTCGCGCTTGACCTCTTCGGCCATCGGCGCGTCCAGCAAATAGGCGAGGTCGACCTCGCCGCGCTTGAGCATGGCGAGCCGCGTCGTCGCCTCCGGCACGCTCTTGTAGACCAGCCGCTTCACCGACGGCATCTTGCGCCAGTAGCCCTCGTACGCCTCCATGATCAGCTCGACGCCCGGCGTGCTGCTGACGAACTTGTAGGGCCCGAGCCCGATCGGCTGCTTGCGAAAACCGTCCGGCCCGACAGACTCGAGATATTTCTTCGGCACGATCCAGCCGGCGCCCGATGCGACGGTGCCGTAGAACATCATGAAGTCGGGCCATGGCTCATGCAGCACGAAGCGCACCCGGTAGGGGTCGACGATGACGACCTCCTTCACCTTCTCGTGCAGCAGCTTGGCCTTGGCGCGACCGAAGCTGAACTTCACGTCCTCGGCGGTGAACGGATCGCCGTTGTGGAATTTCAGACCCTCGCGCAGCTTGAATTCGTAAGCCGTCTGGTCCGCGCTCACCGTCCACGATTCGGCAAGGCTCGGGGTGAGGTGGTTGCCCGGCATGGGTTTGACCAGCGCGTCGTGCAGCGCATACATCACCCAGAACGGCGTCAGCACGCCCACCACCTCGGCCGGGTCGACCCAGGCGGAGGAGAGCGTCACGTAGAGCGCCCAGCGCATCTCGCCTTCCGGCTTCTGCTGGGCCGCCGCCGATGTGCTCAGAGCGCCTGTGAGCGCGGCACCGAGCAGCGCGAGCGCGAGACGGCGTCGAGGATTCATGCTCTCCTCCCAGTCCTCGTCATGGCCGGGCTTGTCCCGGCCATCCACGTCTTTGTTTGTTGAACCGGCGAAGACGTGGATGCCCGGCACAAGGCGGGGCATGACGAATTGAAATCATCACAAAAATCCTTCCGGCGGCATGCCGAGCAGGATCTGCCCGACGACCTCGTAGTGCGCGCCGCGCGCCTGGGTCTGCTGCGACAGGGTGTGCATGTCGCGGAAGCGGCGCTCGAACGGGCTGCCGGGGAAGATCGCGTCGGCGCCGGCGGCCTTGTAGGTGAAGTCGGCGACCTCGATCGCGCCGTGGATCGCGTGGCTGCAGGCGAGCCGCACGCGCGCCCGGTCGTCGACGTCGATCGGATCGACATCGTCCGCGTGCGCGTAGATCGAGGCGAGCGTCTCCATGAGATAGGCACGCCCGGCGCCGAGCGTCGCTTCCGCGCGCGCCACCTCCGCCTGCACGGTGGCGGTGTCGGCGAGGCGGATGAGGCCGCGCGGGGCCTTCTTGCCGGCGAGCGCGACGAAGGCGTCGAGCATGGCGCGCGCGATCCCGAGCGCGACGCCGGCGACGCCGACCGCGTAGAGGCCCTGCATGGTGAAGGCGTAGAGCGGGCCGCGCTCGCGGCGTGCCGCCGGATCCGTGCGCGTGCCGCTGAACGCCTCGGGCACGAACAGGTCGGCGACGCGGTAGGAATCGGACGCGGTGCCGCGCAGGCCGATGGTGTTCCAGGTGTCGAGCAAGGTCGCTTCCTGGGCGGGAAACAGCAGGCTGCGGATGGTCGGCCGGCCGTGCCGATCGAGCCGCAGCGCGCCGTCCGGCTCGACCACGTGGCAGTGCGCGCCCATCCAGGTCGCGTGCCGGCAGCCGCTGGCGAACTCCCAGGTGCCGGAGAGGCGATAGCCGCCCGCGACCGCGGCCGCCCGCGTGGCGTTGGGCGGGCCCCAGGCCATGATGGTCGACGGGTCGGCGAAAATCGTGCGCGCGGTCGCGGGCTCGAGGAACGGCGCGATCAGCGAGGAGCTGTTGGCGACGAACGCGTTCCACGCCACCGAGGCGTCGTGGCGGGCAAGCTCCTCGATCGCCGCAAGGTAGGCACCCGGCTCGACCTGGTCGCCGCCCACCGAGCGCGGCAGCAGCATGCGCAACAGCCGCGAGCGATGCAGCTCGCCCAGCAACGGCTCGGGAATGCGCCGCGTGCGCTCGATCGTGTCGGCCGCGGCCGTGATCGCCGCCGCCAGATCGCGGGCCCGTGCGAGCGGGTCCGCCCCGTATCGCGTGTCCATGCGCCACCCCCGGGAGGCCCGCCATTGCGACGGAGGTCGGCGGCGCTGTCAACGGGGAAGAGGCCATGGGGGGTTCAGGGCGGCGATGTGTAGGGTGGGCTGAGCGAAGGGAAGGCGAGGAGAAGCCCACGCGGACGACGCGGGCACGGCGCCTCGCGCCCTTGCCCCTACTGCTGCCGCCAATGGCGTTGAAGCAAGAGAGCAGCCAAGAAAACTCGTGCATTCTGATTGCTGTGGATAGCCTTCCAATTCGAGAACGCTGAATTGGCCAGCGCGATTTTTTGAAGAACGTCAGTTCGAATGAATGTGACTGAACGGTCATAATCCGCATCGTGACGCGCTTGCTGAAGATCGACAAATGCTCGCGCGACATCTCTTAGTTGCGGTTCCAGAGGCTGTGTCATTAAAGGGATCAGGGTATGAAGATTCTGGCAGACAGTCTTCATTGCGGCGTGATTGTACGCCCGTTGTAGCTGGTGTCGCAATTTGACATCTGTCGAGTCCGTGAGGCTTCGACCACCCGCGTCCGAGTAAATGAAAAACCGCGTAATATGCCGCGGAGACTGCGCGACGTAGACTTGCCTGCAGGGGATGTTTCGGTTCTTTTTTCGCAAGATGCCACGCCTGCGCGAGCAGCTCGTTGTGCAAACTCCCCATCAATCGCTCGGATCAATTGGCAGCGCGAAAGCGCACGTAAGGCCAGCGCGTCACGCCGTACTCGCGAATCATATCCTGAACCTGATGAACCAGTCTGTTCAAGTTCGACAGCTTTTCCGTGGAAGGATCAGGATCATCTTCGATAGGAAAAGATATCCACACCGCGGGGTCGCCGGTCGCGTCTTCGCCGAACTCTACGTCGAAATGCCTTATGCCATAAGGGAAGTGCTGCTGCTTTAGAATGACATTCAGCGCGTCATTGATCCGACGCGCTTCCTCAGCGTTTGTCTCTCTGGTCGGACGTCTTTTCATGTGCGCAATATAGGTTCTTCCGACAGCTTTGGCCATACGGAATTCACTAAGCCTAATTTACTCGGCCGGCGATCTGCGCGGCGCTGTCGGCAAGGAACTCCACGCCACCGAGGCGTCGTGGCAGGCCCGATCTCCTCGATCGCCGCAAGGTAGGCTCCCGGCTCGACCTGGTCGCCGCCCACCGAGCGCGGCAGCAGCATGCGAAACAGCCGCGACCGATGCAGCTCAGAGAGCAGCGGCTCGGGAATGCGCCGCGAGCGCTCGATCGTGTCGGCCGCGGCCGCGATCGCCGCCGCGAGATCGCGGGCCCGTGCGAGCGGGTCCGCCCCGTATCGCGTGTCCATGCGCCAGCCCCGGGAGGCCCGCCATTGCGGCCGAGGGGAGGGGCGGTGTCAACCGGCGCGATTACGGCGCCGGCTCCAGCACGATATCGCCGACGGCGACGCCGCGGCGCTCGGGGCCGCCGGACATCGGCGTCTGCAGGGTGAGCACCGTGTAGTCGGACTGGCGCAGCGGCGCCCGAAAAACGAGCGCGCACGCTCCGTCCGGGCCGGCCTCGATCGCGTGGTTGACCCGCTGGTCTTCCACCCACACCAAGACCTCGCCCGCAAGCGGCCGCCGCAGGCAGATCGCAATGCGCGCCGCTGTGCCGGTAAACGGGATGAGGATTTTTGGGCGCGGATTGGGGCCCGACCAGCGGAACGGACGGCCACAGTCGTGCTCGACCGCGTACCAGTCGAGCGCGCGCGGCTCGTGCGTCTGCGCGATCACGGTGCGGCCGGACAATGGGCGCAGCTCCGGCCGGTTCAATCCCTTGCTCGCGCGGTTGCGGTCGAACAGGACTCCGGGGCCGACCTGCGAATAGCCGCCGAGCCGCATGGTCTGCGCGGCGGCGACGATGCGTTCGACCTCCGCCTCGCCGCGCGCGAGCCTGCCCAGCATCGCGGTCTGCTCGTCGGCGCTCGGGCGCAGATAGCTCAGGTAGCGGTGCCCGGCGGCGAACTTGTGCACGGTGATCGCGCCGGTGGAGCGGAAGCGCAGGCCGGCATGCGCCGCGCGCAGCACGAAGCTGACGTCGACCGGCGCTGCCAAGGTGCGCGGGTGACGCCAGCGCCCGATCTGCTCGCACACCTCGCGGCGGTGGGCGAACGC